>JAOUFY010000062.1 GCA_029857955.1 Spirochaetia bacterium | reverse complement strand
GTACCAGACGCCGATGTTTCCTCTTTTGCCGGTTTTTTTTATTTTAGTTTCAATTTTTTTAATGGTTTTTAGTTTTATACAAAATTGGCAGAGTTGTCTTACAGCTTTAGGGGCAGTTTTAATCGGTATTCCAATGTACTATGTATGGATGATGATGAGTCAAAAAAAAGCTAAAAAATAAGGAGAATATATGTCACAATTTAATGATGTATCAGTTGTAAAAAAAGTAAATGTTTATTTTGATGGAAATGTAACCAGTAGAACGATAATTTTTAAGGACGGCAGTAAAAAAACACTTGGTGTGATGATGCCGGGCAAATATGAATTTAATACCGGAGATAAAGAAATCATGGAAATTATCAGCGGCGATCTATCGGTAAAATTACCAGGAGCCGAATGGTTTGATGTTTCAGTTGGTCAGACTTTTGAAGTTCCGGCAAGGTCGGCTTTTACTGTAAATGTAAGAAGTCTTACTGATTATTGTTGTTCTTTTATAGCAGAATAATAAAACACTGCAATATACTGTCAGTGTATCGATGTAAATTTAAAGGTAATGATTAAAATTAAAGTTATTTTGAGTTTTATAGCCGTAAATATTTATTGATTTTGAAAGAATTGATTCAATCACTGTTTTTGAAATGGGAAGTTCTGCCTTATTTGTTTTTGCCAAGGCATACCATTTTTTTTCTTTAAAAATTTCATAAATATTTTTATAGAAGTCGTGATCTGGCGGATAATTATGATCAATTCCATTTTTAATATGATTTATCAAGCGAGTCATTTTAAATAAAGTATAAATGTCATCGCGATTAAAGTCTGGCGTTTCAATGTCCAATGCGGTTAAACGGGCTGAAAAAAAAGAATCATTTTGACCGGATGCTTTATTAAGCGTTTTGTCTAAATTCCATTTTTTATAGTCTGGAGTTCCAGGGCACAGGTAATAGGGGGAAGCTCCAATCAGTACAGGAAGAGAGGAAAGAAATCGCAGGGTTTCTGTCATCTCTTCAATCGTTTGACCGGGCATTCCTATGATAAAATAAGCTGTAATTAAAAAACCATGTTTATGAGCGGTTTTAACGATGTCCGCGAACTCCATATCATCTGAAGGTCGATTTGCATTTTGTAAAAATCTGGAATTTTTTGAAACCAGCGAAAGATTTAATGAGTGAAAACCGGCATTTTTCATTTTAACAAGTAAAGCATCGTCAAGCGACCAGTAAACCATGCCGTTCATGGCTGAAAAAGAAAGAGGCCAGTTTTTCTTTATAATTTGATCGAGCAAATCATGGGTTTCTTTTTTATTAGCGCTAAAATGATCATCTTCAATATCTATATGACGAATGCCCTGATCTACGCGGACTTGAATTTCATTGAGAATATCTGCGTTATCTCTTCTACGATATTTATTTCCAAATATAGAATGAATTCCGCAAAAAGAACATCGATAGGGGCAGCTTCGACTGGTAACGATAAAGCACATTGGTTTATAATTAAAATGATAATTATTAAAATCCAGACTGGAAAAATCCGGATAAGGTAATTGGTTTATATCAGGAGTCTGCAAATGATCAATCAGGCCTCGAGGAAGATTTTGATTTTTCAATAAAGATTTTATCAGATGATTCATGGCCAGTTCGGCTTCACCGGAAATGACATAGTCTATAAGAAAATTATTTTTAAAATGAGCCTGTAAAAGCGAATCAGAGGCAACTGCGGCATGGTTTCCTCCCATTACAATTTTAGCTTCTGGAAAAAGCTCACGGCATAGAGCGGCCATTTCAAGGGATTGTCTGTAATAGGCCGTAAACATAGAAGAGATTCCAATTAAAAAAGGAGAATATATTTTAATATCATTTCGTATTTCGCCGTTACTTTTGCCGAATCTACTGTATTGATGAAAAAGTTTAAAAGGGGAATTGTCTGCATGACCGTAATATTTTTTTAAATAACCAAACTCCAATGGCCAGGGGATATTTTGTTTTTTTCCATCGGCAAATGCGTCGTACACAATAACTTCAATTTCTGGAAATTCCTGCTTAATGGAGGCGCTAATGTAGCATAAACCCAGAGGTTGCGTTCTGCAATCGGTTGCGTAAAAATCTTCAATTGGAGGTTGAATCAATAAAATCTGCTTTTCCATATCCATAAACCACTTTAAATACTTTACAAGTAGCGAAGATGGGCAGTAAGTAAAAAAATTTATCAATGCACAAAATAATTCAGCGAGCGCCAAAACAACACGTTTCTACCCAGAAGATTTATTTCGTGAGGGGTAGGGTTGTCTAAAACCAAACAAAACCAAAACATGATATTTTTAGACAACCCGCAGGGGCAGGCCTGCCCCTGTAACTATTGCTTTACACTTTCAATTTCATAACGAATGTGACTTTCATGAGCAGTGTTCTTGGTACTATTTTTCGAACTACAACTTTTGGCGAGTCGCATGGAAAGGCTGTCGGCTGTGTGGTTGAAAATTGTCCGGCCGGTCTTGAATTAAAAGAAGAAGATATTCAGCCTGATCTTGATCGACGTAAACCTGGCCAGAGCAGGATCACGACTCAGAGAAAAGAACCTGATACGGTAAGTATATTGTCGGGTACATATCAAAACAAAACGACCGGTGCGCCGATTTCCATGGTGGTATACAATGAAGATCAGCGTGAAAAAGATTATGGTAACCTTGAACATGTTTTCAGGCCGTCACATGCAGACTTTACCTACCATGCAAAATACGGGCATAGGGCGTTAACGGGCGGAGGGCGCGCATCTGCAAGGACGACCATTGGTATTGTTGCTGCCGGCGCTATTGCTAAAAAAATTCTTTCTTTAAAAACAAATACCGTAATTGCGGCTTATGTGTCATCTATACATAAAATATCTCTGCCTTTATCTTTTGCTATTCCCGAAATTGGTTTATTGAAACGGGAAGTAGAAAAAAATCCAGTTCGTTGTCCTGATCAAAAAATAGCCGCTGAAATGGAAGATTTAATTTTACAAGTTTCCAAAGAAGGAGATTCTGTCGGCGGGGTGATTGACTTGATCATTGAAAATCCGCCCGTTGGTCTTGGCAGCCCTACGTTTGATCGCCTGGATGCCCTTTTAGCTTCTGTGATGATGGGTATTCCCGCTGTAAAAGGTGTTGAAATTGGCAGCGGTTTTTCGGGGTCTCAAATGAAGGGTTCTGAACATAATGACGCATTTTACAATGACAGCGGAAGAATTCGAACAAGAAGTAATTTTTCCGGCGGTATTCAGGGCGGAATCTCAAACGGCGAACCCATCTATATGCGCATTGCTTTTAAACCTACCGCTACCATTAAAAAAGAGCAGGAAACTGTAAATGACAAAGGTGAGCGTGTAATTTTACGGTCTGCCGGCAGACATGATCCCTGCGTTTTACCCAGGGCGGTTCCCATAGTCGAAGCCGCCGCAGCCCTTATTTTAACAGATCAATTTTTACTAAACAAATTTAGTAAATTTGAAAATCTGTGATGTTTGTAAACATTGTCCAGACAAGCCATTCGATAATTAAAACATTAGAAAATTCTCTAAATTAAAATTCAAAGACGGGCAAAACATATGGCCATTCATGGCATTTTCAACTTTCATCATGTTAGCCCCGGCCGCCAAATTTTGATATAAAGAATGAATTTAACTGGAAATAAAAGAATAAAAAATCGATGACAAGTCATAGATTATTAAGGATGATGTAAATAGAAGTAACAGATACAATTACTGAAGACTTCTAAAGAGGGTAATATGAATATGTTAACAAAACAAATATTTTCGATAAAAATATCTCTGGCGCTAGGTTTATTGACCTTGTTTTTTTACACGGGTTGCAAAGGCAAAACTGATAGCGGACCAAATCTTGAAGAAGGAAGCTGGGAAATACAATACACGATGAAAATGGAAGGCATGCCTTTTCCTGTTCCTCCTGTAAAGATAAATCAATGTATGAACAAGACCGATGCTGTTCCGCAGGGAAAACAAAATGAAGACTGTAAAATTACAGAAAAAAATATAACGGGTAATACGGTCCACTGGAAATCGGTCTGCGGAAGCGGCAAAGACCAAACCAGCGCAGAAGGTGATATAACTTATAATGGAAATTCCATGAACGGTAAAATGAAAATAACGACCGGTAAAAATACAATGGAGCAGGAAATTTCAGGCAACCGAACAGGACCATGCAGTAAATAATATTTCATGTTCTTAAACATTTGCGGCTCTTTTGTGTTTTAAAAGGGCCGCTACTTCGCCAAGTTGATGTTCGACATGGCGATTCAGAAGTAATTAAAGAATTTATATAACCGTAGAAAAAAATTAAACCAAGAGGAATATATGAATGCAATTGAAAAATTTGAAGTAACTGGAATGACCTGTAATCACTGTGTGATGAAAGTTGAAAAAGCAATAAAGGCAATTGACGGAGTAAAATCTGCATCGGTAGATCTTAATTTAAAACAGGCTGTTGTAGAATATGATTCTAGCAAGGCAGATACCGTTAAAATAGTATCTACGATTGAAAAAAGCGGCTATCAAGGCAAAAAAATATAATGAACAAAGAAAGTATCGACATCATTGGTATGAGTTGTGCTAACTGCGCCTCTACCATTGAAAAGGGGCTAAGCTCTATCGACGGGGTTGATTTAGCTTCTGTAAATTTTGCATCAGAAAAAGCAAAAATTGTGTTTGATGAAAACAAAGTAAAGCTAAGCGAGCTGGAAGAAAAAATTAAAGAACTTGGCTATGATGTAGTATCAAACAGAGTCGATACTTCTGGATCTGTTGACTTAAATCTGACAGGTATGAGTTGCGCGAATTGTTCATTGACGATTGAAAAAGCGCTTTCAAATACTGATGGAGTAGAATCAGTTTCTGTAAATTTTGCATCAGAAAAAGCACATGTCGTTTTCGATAAATTAAAAATAAATACTGGTGAAATTATTAAAATTATTGAAGAAGTCGGTTATGGCGCAACTGAAATTGTTTCTTATGAAAATACAACCGGAGAAGACGAAAAACAAAGGTTTACGCGTAAGCTTGGTTTTTCAGCATTAATTTCTGGTCTCCTTGCTTTTCCATTAATTTTATCGATGTTATTTAGCATGGCACCAATAGCAGCAATTAGGGAATATGGCATTTTATTGCATAATCCTGTATTGCAATGGATATTGGCTACCCCTGTACAATTTATCATTGGATTTCGTTTTTATAAAAATGCTTGGAAAGCTTTAAAAGTAAAAAGTGCAGGAATGGATCTGTTGGTGGCAATAGGAACTTCTGCCGCATATTTTTTCAGTATTTATACAGGATTTTTTGCAACTCATGAAGGTTCACAGCACGAATTATATTTTGAAGCTTCCGCAGTGGTGATCACGCTTGTACTTTATGGAAAATATCTGGAAGCTCTTGCAAAAAGTAAAACTTCCGATGCTATAAAGAAACTGATTGGTCTCCAGGCAAAAACAGCCAGAGTTTTAAAAACGGATGAAAACAGGAACCAAAAAGAAACTGAGGTTTTAATAGAGCATGTTGTACCCGGAGATATCATCGTTGTCTACCCTGGTGAAAAAATACCTGTTGATGGAATTATTATAGAAGGCACTTCCGCAATTGACGAAAGTATGCTCACCGGCGAAAGTATACCGGCAGAAAAAAAATCTGGAGACAGCGTTGTTGGAGCCTCCATGAATCAGTTTGGTTCATTTAAAATGAAGGCAACGGCTGTTGGTAAAGATACAATGTTGTCTCAAATTATATCTGTTGTTGAAGAGGCTCAGGGTTCGAAAGCTCCTATACAAAATTTAGCTGATAAAGTTTCTGGAGTATTTGTTCCTTTGGTGATTTCTGCTGCATTTATTACTTTTTTAATATGGACTTTTGTTTTTGGCGATTTTACTTCAGGGCTTATTAACGCGGTTGCAGTTTTAGTTATTGCCTGCCCCTGCGCGCTTGGTTTAGCTACACCAACGGCTTTAATGGTTGGAACAGGTAGAGGAGCATCTCAAGGAATTCTGATTAAAAATGCTGAAGCTCTTGAACTTGCAGGGAAAATAAAAACCATTGTTCTTGATAAAACCGGAACAATAACGCAAGGTAAACCCTTGTTACAGGATGTAATTACTTTTGGAAGTTATTCCATCGATGATCTTTTAAAAACAGCGGGTATGGCTGAAAAAAAATCTGAGCATCCTTTGGCAAAAGCTATTGTAAAAGCCTCGAATGAGAAATTTATAGAATTAGATGAACCGATAAATTTTGAAGCATTTCCCGGAAAAGGGGTCAGCGCTCTTATTCAAATGAATCATGAAAACAAGACTGTTAAAGTTGGTAAACCGTTTTGGATTGAAGAAAATATAACGATGAACACAGACATGCATAAAAAAATAACAAACCTTGAGAACAGCGGAAAAAGTGTAATGATGATTCAAATTGATCAAAAGATTGAAGGACTATTAACTTTAGCCGATACGGTAAAACCGGAATCTAAAAATGCAATTGCCGCATTAAAAAAAATGGGTATTACAGTATACATGATTACCGGCGATAATGCCGGCAGCGCTCACAATATAGCAAGCCAGGTAAATATTGACCATGTGATTTCTGGTATTCTTCCCGAAGGAAAGGCAGCTGAAGTTAAGAAATTACAGGAGCATGGTATATTAGTTGCCATGGTTGGCGATGGTATTAACGATGCGCCGGCTTTGGCTACAGCAGATGTAGGAATGGCGATAGGAACTGGTACTGACATTGCCATGGAATCTGCCGACATAACCTTGATACATGGTAATCTTGTCTCTATTGTAAGAGCAATTGGTTTATCGCGATTGACGATGGCAAAAATCAAACAAAATCTTTTCTGGGCATTTTTTTACAATTCTCTTGGAATTCCTTTTGCGGCTCTTGGATTTTTAAACCCAGTGATTGCCGGCTTTGCCATGGCGATGAGTTCATTGTCGGTTGTCTCAAACAGCTTGAGCTTGAAGTGGAAAAAGTTTTAAATTAATTCTTGCTGGCAGTGATGACTCGATTTCTGCCGCTATTTTTAGCTTTATACAGTGCGGTATCAGCCAGTTCAATAAGTTCTTCAAATGTAGATGTATGATCATATGCGGCAATTCCGGCGCTGATTGAGATTTTTGTAATATTTAAAATTTCAATCCTGATTCTATCAACAATGATTTCTGTATCTTTCAAATTTGTGTTGGCAAATATCAATAAAAACTCTTCGCCTCCATAGCGAACTGCAAGGTCTTCTTCTCTGAGAGATTGATTTAAAATTTTTGAAAGAGAAACAAGAAGGCGATCTCCTTGTGAATGGCCATGGGTATCATTGTAATCTTTAAAATGATCAATATCAATTAAAGCAATGCTTACTGGTTCGCATTTTCTTTTTGCAAGAGGTAAAAGTTTTTGAATCATAAGGTTCATACGATATCGATTTGCCAGACCCGTAAGCGGATCAGATAATGAATGTTCCTTCAGCTCTTTGTATAGTGACGCATTTTCAAGCGCTAGAGCAATTTGCCGTCCTATGGATAAAAAAAAGTATTTATCAGTATCTTCAATATTTTGCTTGATAGCCTTTGTGTATAAACAAAGAACACCATTAATTTTTTCGCGGCCAATTAAAGGAATTATTATATTCCCATGTTCAACAATTCCTCGATTTGCTTTCATATGTAATGGATTTGAACCGGAATTATCACTGATAATTACTTCGCCATTTTCAAAACATATTCCGCAGAGACATTTTCCATGAAGAAAACCTACGCACATATCATTGTCGCCGGATATTCCATTACTGTCAAAATGCAGTTTGAGTTCATCGTTGGTTTGAATAAATATTTTTAGTCTGGGGATGATATGGTATTCATGTAATCCTGAAACCAGCAATAATATTTTTTTAAATAAATTATCAAGTTCAATTTCTTCTAATACCGCCGAAGATAAATTATATAAAACAGAAAGATTCTTGTTTCGCGAAACAAGTTCATATTCCATTGATTTTTTTTCTATTACAACTTTAATTAATTCGGCATATTCTTCAATGACCTGCTTATCAATATGTAAGGAAATCATAGGCTGATTCAGGAAAACATCAAATACAGCAAGCAGTTTTTTATTGGTTCCAATTATTGGTTTGCAAACAGTGGATTGAATATCAAGTGAACGAGTATTTTTATAATAAGGGTGAAAGCTGTTTTTATTTTTTATGTCGTCGTTAATTATAGATTTATTTTTTTGAATAGTTTCAAAGCGAGAGACAATGGCTTCTGAATTATACATTTGATTCAAGCAATTTCGATAAGGTCTGGATAAACCTATGGAAGCTGCAAAAGATAATTTTTTGTAGTGAGGTTCTACAAGAAAAACAGAGCAACCTGATTTTGGATATAGTTTTTTAAAACTATAAAGTAATGCATGTAATATATGAAATAAAGTTTTTTCCCGGGTTAGCTGTTCAAGAATATCAATACGAACTTTTTTAATGAATTCAATTCTTTTTTTTTCTGTGATGTCTTCAACACTGCATACAGAACCTGTTATTTTTTTGGATATAAAAATGGGAGACGCATTAAATACAATATCTGCTTTAGAGTGGTCTTTTCGGATAATTTTTGTTTCAAAGTCTGAAATTACTGTTCCTGATGATAATAATTTTTCAAATTCCAAAAGAATCCGGTTAAACTCAAATTTATCAAAAACGATCCTTGCAGATTTTCCAAAAAGTTCTTCTTTGGAATATCCAAGAATAGATGCCCCGACACGGTTTGAGTGAATAAAATGCGCATCACGATCAAATACAAAGGTTCCGCTCATTGAGTTTTCAAGAATATTGTGTTGAAATTCAAGCGTTTCCAAATAACTTTCATTTACAAACTTTTCATTATTTAAATTTTTCTCCAAAACTTCATTAAAATCAGAAATACTTGTATTTTTTTGAATTAGTTCATCAAGAAGATCTGCGTTGATTAATTTGTACATTATTGAATTCATTTGAATTTTATATAAATATCTGGATAAAGCAACAATGGAAACCATTAAAATAAATACAGCGCTGCTCATCAACTCTGGCATTGGTATATTTGATAAAAATATACTGATAATGAATGAAGTCATTACCAGTAAAATAAAAGATATCGATGATTTTTGAGATAAAGACAAAGTTCCTGTAGCGCCGATGACGGAAATACCAATGATAAATTCAGAAGAAAAAAAGTAATAATTTAGTTTTTCATGAACGGGAAGATTTGATAAAATGATCCATAAAACGGCTGATATCAAGACGCCGGCAAAATAAAGATTTTCTTCTACTTTTGTATCAATAGAATCTAAACGTTGCCCGGAAAATCGGATTAATGTTTTTTTAATAATTATAATACAAAGAATGTTAAATGTGGACATAACACTCCAGCATATAAGCATTTGTTTATGGTATGCAACGCTCCATAAAAGTGTTACATATACCATCGATAATAAAATACTGCCGTAGAGTCCATAACAACTCATACGATAAAGATTTTTTATGCGTTCGTACGCTATGATTTTTTTATCTGGTATATTCATAAAATTTGTAATAATCACCTAAATTTTCAGAAAAAATCAGCAAATTAAATAATTTAAGAATAAAAAGAAAAATTATTTTTTAGATTCGATATCGTTAAAATAAAAACCAGAATTCTATTACCACATTACATATAGCATATAAAATGTATACATGTTTGCCCAAATTTCGCATAAAGTTTATCGACGCGACTACATGTTGACATTATGACTTAATATACGATAAAATATAACGTTGAAAAAACAGAGATGTCAGTAAATTAAACGCTGTTTTGGGATTTATTTCCAGCCCCAGAGGGTTTGGATTTTTGGGGTTAGTCCGGTTTTATCGATAATTTTATCAATTACTTTAGCAAGAATTTCATCAGGAATTTTGTGCTTGGGTAAAATCAAGCTGGAAGCAACTTTTAAATCGATAAGGAAGTGATTAGATAATTCTATAATATCTTTAATATCCTTATAATCAAAATCCATGGATGCATCATGGCTTTTAACGGTAATTTTTTTATCATCGAGTTTAAGGCTGCCTTCCTTATCTATGAGATTTTCATATCTTTTTATGATTTGTCTTGTTAAAAATCGTCGAATTGCCCATTTAGAGTAAAAAGGATAAATTAAAAACCAGATCAATGCGGTAGCCAGAAAAATAGTTTTAATCATTTCTGCGCCGTTTAGATATACAAATGCATAGCCAGCAATAACATAGACAATCGGTATAATAAACCAGTGAATTAATCTTCTTTTTTTTAACGAGTCTGATTTAGACGCTAAATAAAGATGATAAGTAAGATAATCATTGACATCTAATGTAATTTTAATAGTCATTTTATAACCGTATACAGTAACTTAACCTGATTTGACAAGTTGCTATAATTGGAAAGACCGTACACTATTTTTTTAGAGAATGGGCTGGGTGCACTTTAGAAAATGTAGCCGCTTCCTTGGAGAATATCATCATTGTAAAACCGGTCGTTGAATTATAAAAATAATAACGCCGGCAAGTCCCGATAAAAATATCAAGATAAAAACGCCAAGTGAGAAAATAAAAGAGTTTTTTATGGATCCGTAATTTAATATTTTAATCAATCTGGAATTTACAATATGAATTAACGTGGCAATGACAAGACCGGCAGCAGTAATGATCAATTGCCTTTTGATACCTTCAATTACCCACATTTTCGTTGTTGCCTGATCGGAAAATAAAAAGGACTCTAACCAAATACCATATATAAACGCCAGTAAAACAAGACAACCTGCAAGTATGATTTCAAGACCGATCAAAACCATTACCAGGTTCTTATGCAATTCATTATTCATTTAATCTGAATAGATTTAAATGCTAACACGACAAGACTTTTTTAACGTATTTTCCAAGGGACCTGGTAGCGTGTTTTTTGATTTGTTCCGCTTGCGCGAAACAAATTTAAACGGAAACGCTACTTGGCAAGTCTGTTCAATTTGAGTCTAACCAAATAATCTCATAAAATGTACCAAATAACGATACAAACCATAGTTCAATGCATAACCAGTTTTCTTGTTTCATAAAAAATTAAAATGGATGTGCCAACCGCTTCATGCTTGAATTGGAAAAAATTAAACAGACATTGCAATAGTAGCGTGTTTTTTGATTTGTTCCGCTTGCGCGAAACAAATTTAAACGGAAACGCTACTTGGCAAGTCTGTTCAATTTGAGTCTAACCAAATAATCTCATAAAATGTACCAAACAACGATACAAACGGTAGTTCAATGCGTAACCAGTTTTCTTGTTTCATAAAAAATTAAAATGGATGTGCCAACCGCTTCATGCTTGAATTGGAAAAAATTAAACAGACATTGCTCTAGCGACATTATTAAATGGCAATTGTAAAATATTTGACGATAATAAAATTATAACTTAAAATTAGTATGTATTGATTTTATAGGACACTTGCAATTATTTGAATTATCTTGTTTGTTAAGTATGTTTATTTCAATTAAAAATGTTTTATACGACCTGTTTCATAGAGATTCTATAAAAGGTTTAAACTTATACTCTACAATTACATGTCCAAACTGCGGATATCAGAATAAAGAACATATGCCTGTAAATGCATGTGTATTAGATTACATTTGCTTAAATTGTAAAACAGTAATGCATGCTAAAGAAGGTCATTGCTGTATATTTTGTTCATACGGCGACGTTGACTGCCCTGGCGTTCAAATTGAAAAAAGAAACGAAAACAGATTTTAATCAAATAAATTTTTAGCGATATTTTTACAGGCATAATGTGAACCTATTATAAATTTTAAAGCTGTTCCGAAGCGAGTTTCGGCAATACCTCCAGTAAAATAAACCCCGCGCAGGGTTGATTGAAATGATTTATCTAAAACAGGAATATTATGTGCGGTTTTTATACTTAATTTGATTTTAGAAGATAAAAAGGTATAATTATCCAGTTTGTATTTAAAGCCAGTTGCAGAGATAATTTTACTGTAAATCATATGCGAACTTTTTACAACATGATCGGTTTTAGTTACTTTTTCCAATATGGGTTTAAAACCAGGTCTAATGGTTGGTCTTGAAAGTAATAAAATAATAAATTTTCGCAGCCATGACGGACATCGATAAAATAGGCCGCTCGACTTTATAATCATGGAAAAGAGCCATGTAGAAATATTTACCGGTTGTTCAAGATAAACGGTAGAATGTCGAGAAAGCCATGAAACATCATTATTTTTCTTTATTAAAACTTCAATGGATTCAGCGGCAGATTGTCCGCCTCCAACAACCAGAACTTTTATATTGCCAAGTTTTTCTATTTTTCGGCTTTCATAACTATGAATTACGTTTTCAGGAATTTGATTTAATTCTAGTGGTATAAAAAGATGATGACTTAAACCAGAGGCAATTACAACTTTATTTGAGTAAATCATTGTATTTTTATTTATTTTTAAAACGGCACAAAACTTTTTTTTTGAAGTATTGCCGGTGCAAAAATCGAGATTTTCAATTAAATCGTTTATAACAGGGTATTCCAGATTATTTTCAACCCAATTTAAGTAAGCCCGATAAACAATAACGGGAAGATGTTTGTTTCTATAAATTTCAAATTCAGGATGATCGCGTAAAAACAAATCTGAACTAAAACGGTTTTCAGGATGGGTAATTTCTGAAGTTGAAAAATCCGAACGTAGTTCCATGTTTTCAAAGGTATGATTTCGCCATAGATCCATAAATTTACCTGCAATTACAAAAGAACGCTTTTGACCGTATAAATGATTGGCAAGTCCAATTCCGTAAACTCCGGCGCCAATGATCAATACATTTGTATTTATCACATTCATAAGCAGGTTATTATTTATAAATTGATATATCTTGTCTTTAGAAATATATATCGTATGGGGTGACGCAGGGGCATAAAGTCTCACCGCAAAGGCGTGAAGGGCGCAAAGTAAAGAGATAAAGGTATTTTTCATATCATTTTCTTTAATTCCTTTGCGTTCTTTGCGTCTTCGCGGTTCAAATTTTTACTTATTAGACAACCCCTGAAATTGTTCTCTCTTTACAGGCGGTTGCCATAATAATCTTTTGACAATTGATGCGGAATTTAATTTATATCGAAAAATATTAAAACAAAGAAGAAATTATGGAATTTAAAGAAAATCAAACCTATAGCAATTTTACACTGGAAGAAAAAAAAATCTGTGCTGATATAAATTCTGAAGTTTATATCTTCAGACACAATACATTAAAAAATCATTTGATTGCCATAAAAAATAGCGATAACAACAAATGCTTTTGTGTCGGTTTTCGTACTCCTCCTTCCGATTCCACAGGGGTTCCGCATATTTTGGAACATTCGGCTTTGTCGGGTTCGAAAAAATATCCGATTAAAGATGTTTTTTC
>JAOUFY010000061.1 GCA_029857955.1 Spirochaetia bacterium | reverse complement strand
GAATTTTTATCCGGGAAGGGCGAAATATTATAGTTTTATCGTCGTTTACAGTTAAATCAAATTGGCGCGAGCTTTTTACCTGCGCGAGTTTGGGAGCATTCCTGATTATTGTATGATTATTGAGAGTTACGGTAAAATTTCAAAAAATAATACTTTACTTAATACGAAACAAATATTATTGTCCTTAAAAAGTAATATTTAATATTTGGCCAACAGGCTTGTTAACACACCGATTCGCACTTAAATTTGCTAATTACTTTTAAAACCAATAAAGTATTGTAGAATATTAGAAGGAGATTATGAAAATAAAAAACGTTTGTAAAACTTTCTTATGGATTAACTTGTTGCTGATAGCAACTATGCGCAGTTCCTGCGGTTTCAATGCAGACTCAGGCTGCGATAAAAAGATAATCGCTCCGTTGGATTACGGGGTATCAGCCGCTTATCAATGTACTGTAACCATATTGGATGGCGATGGAAAACCAGTATCAGGGGTTGACATCAATTTAACAGTCGCTGCATTGGATGAATATGATGGTCACAATCATAGCAGCCGAAAAAATAAACCGGCTGGAACTTTAATGAAAGTCAGCCAGATAACGGACGATAATGGACAATTTACAATAACCTATGGTAATGAATTGTCGGGTAAATACCAAATTACTGCAACAGCCTCAAAAAAAATAAATGGTAAAACTCAAACTTTTACAGATTCAGGGATTATAACAGTAAATTGGTTGACAAATTAATTTTACTGGTGCAAACAGCAGAGACAAATGGATGGATAAATAGCGGCGGCATCTCAACATCTTTATGGTTTGCAAAACTGGAAAAAGCAAAATTGGACATCCAAAATGGAGATTCCGGAAAGGCAATCCAAAATATTTTGGCATTTATCAACGAAGTTGACGCTCAAAAAGGCAAACACATGAACCTTGAGGCCTGGGCAGTTTTAAAATTCAATGCGGAATATTTAATAACCCAACTTGGTTTATAAGACATGCTTTTTTTGTACAGAAAAAATATATATGTATTCTATATCTTATTGATTACATTTTATTCAGATACATTAAAAGCTGAGTCGATTCAAAAAGGAAAATCGAACTCAATAAAAAACAATGAAAAATTGAAATATCAATATGCAGACATTAAACCAGCCACAGAAATAGATATTGAATTTAGTCTTGTTAAAATTGAAACAATTGGTATAAAAATTTGCTATGAGTACAAACTCTACAGTAAAGCAACAAGTATACAGAATATTTATTCATTAGATATATTAGTTTCAAATAAAAGTAATTTTGTGTCAGAAACAAATTATCCGAATGGCTGGTCGTCAAGTACTTTCAATAATTTAGTGGGATGGGGGTCAAACGATCTCAAGTATAACCTGAAACCCGGCAACTCACTTTATGGCTTCCAGGTTGTATCCAGCGGTTTACCGGGTATCATCACTTACCAGGCGCAAGGCTGGGTCGACCCCCCGTGGTATCCGGAAGGCATGGCGCCGCCGTTACCGCCGGGTTATGACCCGAAAAAAGATTATGTATTTGGTAAAACCGTTGGTCCCGTTCCCGTGCCAAATTCGTACAGCCATAAAAAATTCATCAATAATTTAATTGTTATGCTCGTTCAAATGACCGATGAATTGCATTGGATCGATAGAAATAAAGTGGATACCTTACGTTGGGTCAATCATCTTAAAGAAGCAAGAGATAATATAAAATGGTGGAAAAGTAATAAACAGGCAATTCAAAATATTCAAGCCTTTATTAACGAAGTTGACGCTCAAAAAGGAAAACATATGGACCTTGAGTCTTGGGCAGTTTTAAAGTTTAATGCCGAATATTTAATGCGTCAATTATGATAGTTCACAAGCTGCGCCAGGCAACGATTCCGGCATCTTCTTACAGCATTGAAACGCCTGGCTGCTGGTTTGTTTGGCCAATCACGGGAGATCCGGATTGTTTTGTTACGCATCAAGCACAAGAAAACCATAAATCAATTCCGTTTTTCAGTCTAAAAGGACAAGAAATTATCCATTTGACCAATTTACCAGAATATTATATTAAAATAGATTTTTATGAAAATAAATACTATGCTGACGACGAGTTTAGTCCCCTTTTCTGGCAACAGAAAAAGGTGACGCCAAAAGATTGCCGATTTCCGGCAACATCCGGGCGCGGGAAATCAGGTTTTGTCTGTACCCTGGTATAGTTTTGGAAAATTTATATGCCTTTTTTTACGTATTCCCCCAAGGTCGGTAATGAATCGAGAAATAATTTATCTGCCAGATTAATATATGCCCCATAGCAAAAATTTTGCTAATTAATAAATCGTTATATTTATGAACTTTTCCCCGGAGATTGGTACAATAACCATATTTCCATTCTGAAAAAATTCTAATAGCAATTTACGAAAATATTCAGGGCAATGGAAAATCCATTATCTGATGGATAACACGCGATATGAACCCCGCTATACTTATGTTTCTTTTTGTGATGAAAATTCTTCACGAATTTTTTCTCCTGAAATGCTGAAAAGCATATAGGTAAGAATTGCGATTACCAACATCTTTTTCAGATTGGTATATTTTTTTGAGATGGATTTGTGCTTTCCCACTCTGTAACCAATTTATGATTTTACAGTTTCCAGGGGTGGAAACCCGGCAAAAAAAAGCGGGAGATGAAAAATGAGTCGCTATGTCATTTGTCGACTTTATCACGATCAAGTTTAAACTTCATTTTTCTGAAAATTAGCTTGTTTGATTTTAGTGATTTCATTTTATTCTTTTCCTTGTGCTGCCGCTGTTTTTATTCGTTTGCATAATACGTTTTGTTGATGGATGTGGCAATAATCTTTTGTAGCGTTGGGTGACATACGAATCCAACCCCCTAAAAAAAAGGAAGCTTATATATTGTCAATTTTTTTTCTCATGTCCGGACAAAAGAGGCCAGGAGCTTGGGCATGAACTCAATAATCGAACCCATTACTGGTAAAAGCAGGCGGTATTTCGAAATGCCATGAGGGCAAAAATGCAGTTACCTGAAAGTAAAGAAATTTATCGCAAGCGTTCCGGGGTGGTTGAAGCCAGATTTGGCAATTTAAAAACAAAAGGTATGCGATTTGTTCGATTGAGGCGTCTGAAAAATAACAACTGCCTTCAAGAGCCTGACAGGACTGCCAGTTCCTGTCCAGGATCGTTATTCTTTAATTGATTTCAGTTGTTTCACGAGACTATCGCAGTCGTTTAAAGAAAAATAATCGATAATAATAGATCCTCGGCCATTTTTTAAATTATGCTTTATATTTACGCGCGTTTGAAAAACGTCCATCAATTCTTTTTTCAGAGCCGTAATTTCAGATGGCTCCTTTTTATTTATTTTTGTTTTGGCAGATGCTCCATTGCCTTTGTATTTTTTTACCAGATCTTCTACCTGCCGGGCGGATAGTTGATGGGTTAAAATTTCATTGGCCAGTTTATTAATGAGGACTTCGTTTGTCAGGCCAAGAAGGGGGCGAACCTGACCCTCGGTTGCGCGATGATCTGCAAGGGCAGCTTGCAAAGACATGGGCAATTGCAAAAGTCTGATTCGGTTGGCAATTGTGGCTCTGTTCTTGCCAACCCGCCCGGAAAGCGCTTCCTGTGTAATGTTATATTTCTCAATCAAGTCCCGGTACACAACGCCTTCTTCAACAGGATTTAACTGTTCGCGTTGAATATTTTCAATTAAGGATACTTCCAGCATTTCCTGATTTTCCAGATGCTTGAGGATACACGGTACTTTCTCCAGATTTAACTGGCGGCAAGCGCGCAGCCTTCTTTCTCCGGAAATAACCTGATAATGATCGTCTTTTTTTAATACCAGAATCGGCTGAAGAAGACCGAATTGCTTTATTGTCTGGGCAAGTTCCTCAATGGATGTTCTGTCAAAATTTTTTCGTGGATTGTCGGGATTGGTTCTTATTTTTTCAATATCAATTTCAATTACACTATTATCCTTTTCAGTTTCATTCTGATTGTCCGACCTGCGTACCGTTGAAAGCATCTCTGTATCCAGAAGGTTGCCAAGACCTCTGCCAAGACCTGCTTTTTTTCGCTTTCCATTTTCCATATTAACGTTCGCTGTGTTTTTGTATTAATTCCCGCGCCATTTTTTTATATGCCAATGCTCCGCTGGAATCCGGATCGTAAATTCCGATTGGTTCGCCAAATGACGGCGCTTCGGAGAGACGCACATTTCTGGGAATAATGACTTCAAATACCTGTCCGCTAAAATGGGTTCTCACATCCGATACAACCTGCGATGCCAGATTGGTTCGTGAGTCAAACATGGTTAATAATATTCCTTCAAGCTCCAGATCAGTATTGAGTTTTTTTTGAACCAGATTAATTATACGCAACAATTGAGTTAAACCTTCAAGTGCAAAATATTCACATTGTAGCGGAATTAGAACGCTTTCCGATGCTACAAGCGCATTAATTGTTAAAACGCCAAGACTTGGGGGACAATCGATTAAAATAAAATCGTAATCATTTTTTATTTTAGCCAGAAAGTTTTTTAATTGAAAATCTTTTTCTGAATTATCTCTCAGGTCTACCTCAAGACCAGACAAATCAATATTGGATGGAATTAAAGACAAATTGGGAACCTTGGTTTCAATCACCGTTTCGGCATACGTTGCCTCATTTAGCAATACTTCGTAAATAGTTGACTCAATGTTGTTTATATTCACGCCAAGACCGCTGCCGGCGTTGCCCTGCGGATCAAAATCCAGAATCAGAACTTTCTTGCCCAGGTCTGCAAGATATGCTCCCAGATTTACAGCCGTAGTAGTTTTCCCGACGCCTCCTTTTTGATTTGTAATAGCTATTGTTCTTCTCATATTTATTCAATTTTGTTTATTAATTGGTCTTTTTTTATTTTATTCCATCTTCTCGGATATTTATCATTTAATCGTCCCGTATAATCTATTAAATATACTCCGCGTAAATGTAGTTCTTCAGGACAGACAAGATTATAAAATTGTAATATTTTAAAACCTGATTCCTCAACTCTTGCATTGACCTGACTAAAAAAAGAATTATTTTCCTTATCAAATGTATCGGAGACATCAAATCGACGAGACCGCCAGTAAAGTACTTTACTGTTTTTTGTCAGGACATGCAAAGCCATTTCCAGAGAAACCAGGGGTTTTAAAAATGCGCGAAATAAAACCACCTTTTTGGATGTATCTTTTAACACAGCAATATCGGTATATTCTATTTCTTCTATTCGTTTAAAAAGTAAATCCACATTTTGCAGATTCAATTCCTGTTTAATTTTTTCCAGAAAATCTATTCTTTTTTTCATAGAATCTATAAGAAAAAATTTTCTCTCTGGTAACAATATGGATAGTGGAATGCCCGGCAAACCAGCTCCGCTTCCCAAATCAATAATAAGTTCGCTATTCAATAAAATTTCGCAAACTTCCTTTTTTTGTAAAATGAGCAAACTATCCAGAATATGTCGAACCCAGATTGTTTCTTCTGCCGCTTTTCCAATAAAGCCACGCGGCATGGCTTCTTCCATTAGAAAATGGAAATACCGGGTCAGCAAATTTATTTTTTGCGCATTTAAAGGTATTACGAAAAGATCTGTGAATGAACTGTATTTTTGAAAGTAATCCATTTGATTTTCAATGGCGACTCGATTTGTGGGGTCAATTAAATAATATTTCGTTAATGAGACATAACCGACAAATTATTAGAGAATTTTTTAGAATTCTGTATTTTAATCTAAAGAGTTTTTATTTTCATTCGATACTTTTTTTGTGGAAGCTGTTAATCAAATGCGCATACATACTTCGGATTTGGGCAAAGACTCGAACATGGATCGGATCAGGGATGGTTTTAAAAAAACAGATTTATTTTGGGATCATTCAACCACTGATTTTTTATCCATGTTTCAAAATACAGTCCAATCCAATCAACCATTTATTAAAGATCAGGAATCTTTTCTTACGAAAACAAAACAGGATAGCTTTGGAAATTTTGGCAACAACATAGCCGATAACCAGGAATCCGGTCTGCACAGCTTTGATCAGGCAAAAGCTCCAGGCAATCCTGTGAACCAAAAAACAGACAATCCATCAAAAACAAATACTGATAACGATAGAACATCAAATAAAGCCCCGGGAAAAAACAGTACAAAATCAACAGATACAGATAATAAAAAAGTATCTTCACGACACGATGAAAAAATTATCTTAAAGACAATATCGCACAACAAGAATCATGGCAGCGAAACGGTTGAAGGTTTGACAAAAAATATTGCAGACCTGGAAATCAAAAGCAAAAATTCAAAAGAATTATTAACAAAAGATTTAAAAAATCCTTTTGTTAATAATTCTTTTCGCGGCGAAAATTCTGCCCATTTTAGCAATTCTATCAATACCAGCACACAAAAAAAGATAACAAAACCGAAACTTTATTCCGGTAAAAAAATAGCCGTAAATGAGAAAGGCAAAATTATAACCGAAAATAAATCCCTGGAAAAAAGCAAGACTGAAAACCTGAAAACAACAAATTTATCCCGAAAACCTGTTAAGCACAATACAGAAACCAGAACAAAAGACTCCGATGTTTCACGTGAAACAATTGCCTTGCCAACTATAGAAAAAAAATTACCGGCGGTTTCCGAACCTGTTCAGCCGCGACCTGGCGTCCTCGAAAAGTTTAATCTGGCATCCAACCTGAAATCAGACCTGGACTCGAATTTTTCATCCAACCAGCAGCACAGCGGATTTTCCATGCACACCGATAAAACTCATATTATGGGCAAAGTAGAAGACAATACATTTATTCGTCAAAACCTGCAACAGCAAATCGATCAGCTAATGCAGAAAGCCCGCGTGATTGTTCGCGAAAATGGTAATGCTTCCCTGTCCACCAAACTGAATCCGGGAGAGCTTGGCGAGATCAGTATAAAGCTCAGCCTCATTGGCGGTAAACTTAAGGGAAAGTTTACGGTAGACAATGATTTTGTTCAAAAAGAACTTAATGATAAACTTGGTAAAATCTTTGCAAATTTAAAATCTGACGGATATGTGGTAGATGGCTTTCAGATTGATGTCAAATCGGAAACCAGCGAGAACTCTGGAGCCGGCAGAAATTTTCTGGAAACCAGTTCCCCGGAATTTTCAGGGTCAAGCCAGTCATCCGGCAAATACTTTTCATCACCGTCTGATTTAAATGAGACCAGCATTGGCAGGAGGATATATGCCTGATATGGTTTCTACAAATTTGCCGGTGAATCTAAATTCTGAAGTCAAAGTAGATGTTGTAAAAAAAGAAAACAAAATTCCATCCAATATAAAAATTTATGATAAAAAAGGGCAGGTTCTTGGTAAAGACGATTTCCTGAAACTGTTTGTTACACAGCTTTCCAAACAAGATCCATTAAATCCGGTAAACGATAAAGAGTTTATTGCCCAAATGGCTCAATTTTCATCACTCGAACAAATGAACAATGTTTCATCCAATATACGCGAATTAAAATCCATTCAGTCCAATGCATTTGTGGGCAAACTTGTCAGCGGAAAAGATGCCATGTCTGGAAATATTATTTCGGGTATCGTAACGCGTATTATTTATGACAATGCGGGAAATATTTTTCTCAAAACTAAAGATAATACAGTTGAAATTAAAGACGTAACAAGCGTTGAAAAAGTAAAAAAGGAAAATGTTTCACGTGAAACAATTTCAAAGCAGCCAGAAGAAAAAGCAAATCCTGTAGCAATGGGAAAGGCGATTATTGGCGACAGAGCAATTTCGGAATATTTAAAAAATATGAATCAGGATCAACCAAGGGAGAGATAGTAATATGATGCGAACACTTTATGCCGGAGTATCCGGTTTGAAAAATCATCAGGTTAGAATGGATGTGATTGGAAACAATATATCCAATGTGAATACAATCGGTTTTAAATCGGAGAGGGTAATGTTTCATGATTTAATTTCCCAGACAATATCCGGAGCCGCAGCTCCGCGAGATAATGTGGGCGGGGTAAATCCACAGGCTGTGGGGCTTGGTATGAACATTGCTTCCATTGATAAATTAATGACTCAGGGTTCATTGCAAACCACGGGAAAGGGAACAGATGTTGCGATTACAGGCGAGGGGTTTTTTGTCGTAGCCGATGGCGATAAAAAGTTTTATACACGCGCCGGCAGCTTTGACGTTGATAAAAACGGCCAGCTTGTTAATCCTGCCGATGGATTTAAGGTGCAAGGTTGGAATGCCCAATCCGATGGTAGTGGTAGCAAATTTGTCAATAATACGGGTACTCCCCAGGACATTATTATTCCCCTTTATTCCAAGGAACCGGCAAAGGAAACTACATATGTAGTTTACAAGAGCAACTTAAATGCAAGGGCAGAAAATATGCCAGCAGATGCTTCCGAAGAACAAAGGTATAAAATGATAGCCAATGTTCCTCCGGATCAAAGGCGCGGACACCTGACCAATATCATGGTATATGACGATCAGGGTAAAGAACATAATTTAAAGGTCTTCATGTGGAAAAGCGACATGAATAAATGGACAGCTTCTGTTGCAGTCTCTGATTCAGAGCAATTAACCGTCGATGTAGTGGGAAGTCAGCAAAATACAGCTGTTCCAAACAATAAAAAATTTGAACTGAATTTTTCTCCTGACGGCAAAATTACTTCAGTCAGCGATGGTGTGGATGTTTTAAACAGCGGCGCTTTAAATGTAAATATTTCATTTAAATATCCTGGAACCCCTGAAGCAAAAAATATTCAATTGCGACTTGGTAATGCAGGTACTGTTGAAGGTGTAACACAGTTTGCATCCGAATTTACGACCAAGGCAAGGGAACAGGATGGATACACCATGGGGTATATGGAATCATTTGCCATAGACGCTTCAGGTAAGGTTACGGGTACATTTTCCAATGGTATGAAACATGAGCTGGCGCAAATAGCTATGGCTAATTTTACCAATCCAGCCGGCCTTGAAAAAGCAGGTTCCAATTACTATACTGTCTCAAACAATTCGGGCGATCCAATCGTTGGCGAATCCGGAGTTGGGGGACTTGGATCTTTACATTCCGGCGTTCTGGAAATGAGTAATGTTGATCTTGCAGATCAATTTACCGACATGATCGTTACGCAAAGAGGATTCCAGGCGAACTCCAGAAGTATAACGACTGCCGATCAAATGATTCAGGAATTATTAGGGCTTAAAAGGTAATTTATTTTAAGGACTGTTTAATATAATATATTTAAACAGTCCTGCTCTTCTTTACATAAATGGTTCTTTTGTAAAAAATCAATCATAATTTTTTTGCAGTTATGATATTCATCCACAAACCAGCATTATACATTATATAGTTAGTATATAATATATAAATATATTAATAATATTATAACGTGTGTGTTTGTGTATAACTATTCAGTTTTAAAACATGTAAGGTAATATCAGCTATTTTTTTGTTTCACCCCTGATATTAAAAAAAGTTTTCCACAACGAATTAACACAATTTACTGACATAGTAATTATCAAGATATATAAATAACAGCTTTGTAATTATTTGTCGAATGATGTGTATAAATGTGTTTTAGGCAGGGTTATAAAATTAAATGAAAAAGAAAATTTTTGCGCTATTTTTAAAACCGAAAATAATATTTATTGTTTATTTTCTTTTTGCTTTTATCGCTGGTTTACAATCATCTTGCTTTGGAAGCAGGATGGCGCAAAATCATGTCGTTCAAAACAGTCGGAATAATAATTATATAATTTTTAAGCAATCATATTTTCATTTATTGAACGGTAAAAATCTATACCAATCGTTTCCGGCAGAACATTGGGATTTATATAAATACAGCCCAACCTTTGCCTTGTTTTTTGGACTATTTGCAAACTTTCCAGATGTAGTCGGAAATAGTTTATGGACGATTTTAAATGTTATCGTTTTATTTTTTGCAATTAATTTTTTTCCGATACCGGATGTCAAAAAAAGATCTTTGATCCTGATATTTGTATTTATTGAATTGTTTACTTCCATACAAAACAATCAAAGTAATGCCTTGATAGCAGGGTTGATAATATTTGCGTTTGGCTTTTTTGAACGGGAAAAATATTTCTGGGCTCCATTATTTCTTATACTTACTGTTTTTATTAAATTATTTGGAATTGTTGCTTTTGCATTGTTTATTTTTTATCCTCAAAAATGGAAAATAATAATTTTTTCTTTTTTCTGGTTTCTCATATTATTGCTTTTGCCCTTAATCGTTGTTCATTTGGATCAACTTGGAATTTTATATTCGAGCTGGTATCATTTGTTGAAAGAAGATTACTCAAATTCGTTCGGTTATTCTGTTATGGGCTGGCTAACAACATGGTTTCACCTGGATTTTCCAAAGAACATTGTGTTAATTACAGGTTTGGTATTGTTTTGTTTACCACTTGTGAGAATTAAACAATATAAGAATTTTGAATTTCGAATATTTACGCTCTCTTCAATATTGTTATGGGTTGTACTTTTTAATCATAAGGCGGAGTCCCCAACATTTATCATTGCAATATGCGGTGTGGGAATCTGGTACTTTTCGCAGGAGAAAAAAATGGCAAATTTTGTTTTGCTAATGTTTGTCTTTATTATCACTTCGTTAGGTTCTACAGATATATTTCCAAAATTCATAAAGAATAATTATTTTGGCCCATATGTATTAAAGGTAGTACCATGTATTTTCATATGGATAAAAATAATATACGATATGATTAAAATAAAATCAACAGACAAAATCAGAGCAAACGTTTAAACCTATGAATGCGTTTTTAAATACACATTATGATATATCCATTGTTTTACCAACATACAATGAAAAAGAAAATATAGTTATTGTCCTTGATAAAATTCAAAGGGTCTTAAAAAATATACGTTATCAAATTATTGTTGTCGATGACAATTCTCCGGATAATACATGGGAAATAGCGAGCGGATATGCCAAAAAGTATCCCAACATTCAAGTAATTCGAAGAATGAACAACAGAGGATTATCAACAGCGATAATGGAAGGATTTGCGTCATCCAGCAGTAAGTGGGTGGTAGTTATGGATGCGGATCTGCAACATGACGAGAAAATATTAACTCATTTTTATAATGAATTTAGTAATGGATATGATATAATTATTGGTTCGCGTAAAATAGCGGGAGGCTCCATATCGGAATGGAGTTTCTTGCGCAGGATTATTTCATGGATTGCAACGAAGATGGCCTTTATTGTAATAAAAAATAATGTATCGGATCCCATGAGCGGATTTTTTGGCATTACTAAAGAAATGTTTGAAAGTAGTATTCATAAAATAAATCCGCGAGGTTTTAAACTTTTACTTGAATTGCTTGCCCATAATCCTTCGGCAAAAGTTTTTGAAATAGGATATACCTTTAATAAGAGAATTCATGGAAAAAGCAAACTGGATTCCAACATAATTTTTGATTATCTTGCGGCATTGTATGATCTGAGTTTTGGAAAATACTTGCCGTTGCGATTATTTAAATATTTAGTTACAGGTTTGACGGGTTTAATTGTGAACCAGTTTGGCATATGGCTTGGTTTAAATATTTTTCATTTATCCAATAATTATGCAATTGCATTGGCCATTGAATGTTCTATTGTGAACAATTATTTTATAAACAATTTCTGGACATTCAGAGATTATCGTCATAGAGGCATCCAGATAATTCCAGGTTTGATATCTTTTCAATTTGTCAGTCTGGCCGGGGCGGTCATTAATTATTCGTCTACGCTTTTTTTTATCAGTCAGCTTGCGATAAATATTTATCTTGCTAATATTGGAGGCATAATCCTTTCTACCCTTTGGAATTATCGAATGAACTTTCAGGTTACGTGGAAAAAAGAATTGTAAAATGGAGGACGGCAAATACGAATCTTCGGAAGTGCAGAACAACTTTTGCTGCCATGTCGTGCTTTTGATTATACTCATTTATTGACGTGCTATATCTTTTTTACCTTTTGACTTGAGTGAGTTACATATTTAAATCTCCATATTCAAGATATTTTGCTGCAGGATTGTTTATTTTTCTGGCAGCTTCATTTTTTACCATTGGTTACCATCATCCTGATGAACATTTTCAGGTTCTCGAGTTTGCTAATTACAAACTTGGAAATTCTCCCGTATCAGATTTACCCTGGGAGTTTAATAGCCGGGTAAGGCCAACGTTGCAGCCATTTATTGCCTATCTCGCAATAAAATGTTTAACGTTTGTCGGAATAAAAAATCCATTTACTTATGCCTTTGTATTGCGAGCATTAACAGGATTATTTGCATGGTATATTATCAGTAAAATGAGTTTGCTATTACTCAACCATTTTACTACGGAAACTGGAAAAAAATCGTTTATCATAATGAACTTTTTTTTGTGGTACATGCCATATATAAGCGTAAGATACTCTTCTGAATCGCTTTCAGGTTTAACCTTTCTCTGCGCTCTTTACTGTATTTTAATTTTTTATAGATATTCAGAGGAAAAAAAAGAGAATTTTTTATTAACCGCTAATCCATCGAAAAATTTTGAATACTTGCCTGCGGAGTCAAAATACAATACAGGCTTTTTGATTTGCTCCGGAATTTTTTTGGGATTTTCTATTTTTTTCCGGTTTCAAATAAGCTTTGCGATTCTTGGTCTGGGTTTTTGGCTTGTATTTGTTAAAAAAAACCAGTGGAAAAATTTATTGATCATATCTTCGTTTGCCATTTTATCGATGGCTGCTTGCATTTATTTAGATTACTGGTTTTATGGGACTTTTGCATTTACCCCATATAATTATTATAAGTTTACCGTACTGAGCGGTAGAACGCAGGTTGGCGATCCATGGTGGTATTATTTTGCTCTTTTCATTTTAAACGCAATTCCCCCGATAAGCATTTTTTTATTAATATTTTTTGTTATCGGAATTTATAAATATCCTAAAAATATTTTTGCAATATCCTTCCTTTTTTTCCTGATAATACATATGATGTTTGGCAATAAGGAGATGCGTTATATGTTTCCTGTATCATTTAGTTTTATATACTTAACGGCATTGGGTATGGATTATATATATGATAGGTATAAATTGTCAAAGGTATACTCTACAATATTTACTTTTATGATTATTCTAAATTTCATAATTTTGATTCCAAGATCCATTGCTCCTGCAAGTGAAAAAGCGCCATTCTACAATTTTTTGAATAATTATTCCATACATAAAAAAACAACAGTAATATGTCTGGGGAAAACTCTATATGAAGGAGCCGGGATTAAAATAAATTTCTATAAATCTCCAAATATAGATATTGTTGTCTTAAATAAAAATATGAAAATTAATGATTACATGAATCAGCATGACCTTAATGAGGTTTTATTATTTTATGATAAAGCTGTATTTAATGATGAGCATGAAGGTTTTGAGACAGAAAAAATATATTCAATTTTTCCAGAATGGGTATTAAAATACAATATTAATGATTGGGAAAAACGAACAGCTATATGGAGCATTTATAAAATTACAAGGCAGGAGTTAAAGAATAAAAACTAATTTGAAGAATTCGCGAATAAATTATTGTAGACCATAGGAAA
>JAOUFY010000116.1 GCA_029857955.1 Spirochaetia bacterium | reverse complement strand
AAAATCATCTTCAGTGAAGGCCGGTCAGGCGCATGGACAAAATCAAAATTTTATTTTTAAAGCCTAGGAAAATAACATAATCACTATAATTCCGAGTTTCAATTAATCTTTAATGAAGGGTGGGCAGGCGTATATACAAAATCATGATTCTATTTTCAAGCCTAAGTAAATAGCTTAATCACTATAATTCCGAGCTTCAATTAATCTTAACTGAAGGGTGGCCAGGCGAATGGACAAAATCGTAACTCTATTTTTTAAGCCTATAAAAACTACAAAATCAAAATATTTACACTCTTTAATAAATCATAAATTGATAAAAAGCAGGCTTTTACTTTTAACAAAGGTCGATATCTTTGCGCCATTTTAAAGCACACCGCATTTATAATTTCAGCATCATTAAATTATACTCAGAAAAATTATCTTAGAATAGAAAAATAAAATCTAAAAAAACCGGCCGACGAAATAACTTTAAAGCATCGATGAAATTACCAAAAAAAGAAGAACTTATAATAAAATCTTAGCTATTGCCGATAACGTTAGCGCATAACAGACGTTTTTAGATGGTCTGAATCAGCAAGGCGAGCACCAAACATTTTCATCTGAAAATGTGCGAGTCCTTGCGGTTAAATGAAGACCATCTAAAAATGTGGTCGAGCAATCACTAAAAATACAATAGAAGATAAAATGTCTTTACAGTAAATCTCTTAAATTGGATGATAGAATTGCGAGACCCGAGCCGCGCACGCGGCGCAGCTGTTGATGCGCTGTTATGCGGCGTATTATGTAGAAATATGAGCTCAACACGGATGTTGAGCGAAAAAATCACTTCAAGCTTTTTATAAATTTTTCTTTTAATCTTGGAAATCTACCTTTCTTCCCAAGATGTTTATGATTGTAATAATAACCGCTTCCCAATAACCAAAATATTTTATCAACATTGTATGCCGTTTCATTATTACTCTCCGCGACTCTAGAAATAGCCTTTAATATTTGATAATTTGAAGACTTTAAAGGTACCAAACCTGAGGCCTCGAAAATGTCTTTAAGGTGAACATCAGGTTTACCATAATTAATAAAACCTAACTCTTTCAGAAAATCACAAGCAAGCGGGAAAGCAATTCCATAAACTTCCGCGTCAATAATCATCGGTAATGCAGCGAGTGATTTTTTATCATTATAAAAATAATTCGCCCAATCAAAGAATTCCTTTGAATCTGAAAATTGCGTTAGGAACTCCGCTGCAGATGTAATAGAACGGCAATACTTTGGCCAAATACTTTTCTCTTCTGTTCTTATTTTGCCCCTGGGTTTTAATTTTTCTATAATATCTGATAATAATAAAACCTCATGCCCCAAATAAATATTTAAAACCTTTCTATGATCAAATTCAAATAATACTTTACTTAAGTTTTCAATTCCATCAATGGATCCACTAATTACTCCGGCTTTCATATTAGCATTTTGGGCAGATTCTAATAATCTCTTATAAATATCTTTTAAAGAAGTATTTTCATTTGATAATACCGGAACAGAAAGATATGATTCAATAATTTCATCGGTTACGTCCGAGGGTGAATTTTCATATAAAAATGTCTTAGCTTTTTTGTAAATCAATCTATCTTTCTCAATGTTTGATACCATTATAACCTCAAAATAATTTTACGGTAGAATATATAAGACTAGTTAAATTGGAAATACTTATTTAGCGATTACATTGATCGCCAAACATGGATGTTTGGCATTAACCTTCTAAATAACCCATAATATGCCGCATAACGTTTGCGGGTACCTGAAGTTTGAATGGGGTCGGAGTAAGCCAGACGAGCGCCAATAAACCTCTATTTATTGCGCGAGTTCTGGCTGTTAAACGAAGACCCCATTCAAATTTGGTCGAGCAATGACGCAAAATCTAATTAAGGAGAATATTATACGTATAAATATTAGACAAAGATACGTATAACCATTGCGAGACCCGAGCCCGCGAAAGCGGGCGTAGCAGGTGACCCGCTGTTATGCGAAGTAATTTGTTAGTGTTAACCGCCTATAGAATCATATGCTAACTTTATAAATGTTTTTGATTCTTCTAACTGCATTTCATTTTCAACTGCAATTTCTAAATCGCCTGTCCCTCTATGCCCAATATTACTGACATCACGCATGTTATCTTTCAATTCTATATCTTCTGGTTTCAATTTAAGAAAAAGAATTAACTGATTTTGTCGCAACTCAATACATACAAAATTTTGAGCCACTTTGTAGGCAATGTAAAATTTCTTAGGAACTTCTTCAATGGATTCGTCAATATCTAATATATAATTCTGAATTTCAAGCAATAAGGGCTTAATTTTCGTTGAAGCTTTTTCTATATGCTCCTCTACGGAATAAGAACCTGTGGCTCGTGTCATTGCTGCTTTTTTCCCGGCTTCAACCATGATCGGGTTTTTACCATTCCTTGTTGTTGCAGAAGATGTCAGTATCGAAGTTTGTTTTCTGAAAACTTCATCCAAAGATAAGACATCATTATCAAAAATTTTATATTGCCAGAGTTCAATATTGGCCCCCATCATCTGAACTGCATGCAAGTCATATTTTTTATAACCTGGAGCGATACAAATTACACGAATGTCTTCCCAATCTATTTCTATATCAGAACCGAGGGATTTTTGTGCAGCAATCTCAAAATCACCACGATGATCACTCAACCAAGATAGATAAAATAAAGATTGATTTATTAGATCAGAAGACTCTACTTTTTTATACTCGATAATTACGGGATTATTATCTTCTGATAAAGCAAGGGTATCAATACGGCCAGCATGTTTGGGGCCAGTGGGAAATTCAGTTGCGACAAAACGACAGTTAAATACGGAATCAATATTCTTTTCAATCAGATTTTGCAATTCTTTTTCTGTTTTGAATTCTTTCAATTTAGCCAATTGTAATTTGTTTTTCTCAATAGAAAATATGGGCATAGAGCAAGATAAGAATAATATTCCTTGGGTAAAGTTATTTTCAGGTTAAAAACCAATGTTGTAGGCCAGATTAATTTACAAATTATTTTGCATAACGTATGTGGATACAAGAAGTTTTCAAAAGCCTGAACCCGACCGGTGAGCGCAAAATAAACCTCAATTTTAGCGCGAATCCGGTCGGAAAAGTGAAGGCTTTTGAAAATTTGGTTGAGCAATCAGAAAATTACATAGAAGAATTCTTATTACATGATTTGAGGATGATT
>JAOUFY010000115.1 GCA_029857955.1 Spirochaetia bacterium | reverse complement strand
AGTCTCTAAGAGCAATCTCAATACCGAGCCCTCCAAAATCACCCTTTGTACCCGTTTTTAATTCTGCATAGTCGTCCTGATCAAGGAACATGGTGTGCTCATCATCGGTTGCCTTAAGCATACCCTGAATTGCATTATTCCAAAGATCTTTATTGTCAATCTCCTCAACGTAATCAGCTTTTATATGTTGTAATATGGTATTATATAATAATATATATCCCTGTTCAGAAATAGTATTTTTAACACTGGATTTACCGTGAAGCTGACCGACAGCGCCAACCACGATCAATACGGCAGAGAGAACTATTCCCAAGATTCTATTTTTTTGTTTGTTGTCCATTTGCATTTTGTCAGCATCAGGATAAAGAATCTATAGTCAAGAAAAATTTGAAACAGCCAATTTTTCATTATTGTCTGTCAATCGTGTATGATCATTACCTTGATTTACATGGAAAGTTCTTATTGCCGATAAAAACGAATGGGGTGGTGCAGTACCCTGTTCTGCGCCAGGGGAAAGGCTTTTCCCCTTTTAATTTATAAAATCAATATTCATATCCAAGTGAAAAATTAAACTTTAACGGATAGTTGTTTTTTAAATCCCACGGGACAGCCCAGTCAAAGCGGAGTAAAATTCCGGGAACAAGAAGAACGCGTATGCCAAAACCTGATGACAGCTTTAAGTCGCTTAAAGATTTATTTTGCTCATCATAAAGTTTCCATCTTGTAAAATCGTTAAACGCGCTTCCTGCATCGAGAAACGCAACGGCTGTAAAACCTCGAATGGCCCATTGCACAGGAAACCCCATTACGATATAATCAATCATGGGAAATCGAAATTCTAAGTTTAACAGCGCGGTATAAATTCCCTGAAGAGACAAGAAGTCGTATCCCCTCATGGTAAATGGCCCTCCTATTCTATACGGAAAATATTCTTTTTGAGAACCGCTAACAGCGCCGCCCATTAGACGAATTGCAAAGACATATCTTTCAAAAAAGTTAAAATATTGACGAAAGTCTAATACAATGCTGTTGTATACATAGTCTTTGCCCGTTATGTTTAATGTCTGCCGGTCTGTAATACCAAGATAGGTGCCTTTCAATGGTCCATAATATGAGTATAAGGTGTTATTAAATACCAATGAGGAAGATACCGCAAAAATGTTTGTTGCGATATCCGGCCTGTTATACGAAAAGTACTCATAAAATTTTTCTTCATAGCGAGAAATTTCAATACCCAGATCATTTTTTAAAAAATTTGTCCAGGGATAAACCGCCTTTACATAACCGCCAAATTTATATAAGCTCTGTGTAAATTGGTTTGGATCATATATTAAATTATTCAGCGAAGCTAAATCCATTAGATTTAAAATATTGTAATAGCTCGATGTGCGAAAAAGTCCCGCATGCCAGTTTAACCGATATTTCAGCAAAGAATAATCCGTATAAAAATTAAACCCGCCGCTTTGTGTAATAAAATCTACCATACCCTGAATACGATGGTCTCCCATATATTCGCTCATGGAAAAAAATGCAAAGCCGCCAAAACCTGAATAATTGGAATATGCCAAACCAAAGTAAACAACATCCAATGAAAATCGGGGAACATATGCCTTTGATTTTATATCTGTTAAAAAGTACGAAGAATTCGGAAACAACGGCAGAAAAAAATTAATGCCGGACGAAAGTCCTTCGTTAAGATCATCGTACTTTGTACCGCTGCTTTGTTTATTTTTTAAAACTTCTTGTTCAAAATCCTTTTTATTGAAAAGGGCAATGTCATAGCCCTGTTCTCGATAAACAGCCATTACGTACTTATCTTCGTTTTCATCAGACTTCATGGATAAAATTCCATGAAATGAATTGGTGATCTTGTCTATTTTTCCGGTAGACAGCGTACAAGAATAAACATTGATTGAGCCTTCGTGGTCAGATATAAATAAAATGGATGGCGTTTTATCATTATTAAATATTTGAGGTTTTTCCTGTTTTCCGTTTAAACTTACAATTTGCTTGATTTTTTTTGAGTTTATCTCCATCTCAAAAATATTATAATTTTGATTTTCTATATTTGCATCATCCGAATCATTTGCAGAATAATATATCATTTTGCCGTCTTTTGAAAAAACAGGATCTTTTTCTGAAAAGTAGTCATCGGTAAGCTGTTCAATTTTCTGTGTTTTTAAATCTAAAATATACAAATCTGTTTTACTTTTTCTGGTACCTGCAAATACTGCGAAATGATCATCTGAAGATAGCGACGGAAACTGAATCATATCGAAGTCCATTTTCCAGGATTGAATTACTTTTTTACGTTCAAAATCAAAAAGATATAAAACATCTTTTCCGTAACTTCTTGCCGAGAAAAAAATATTTTTAGAATCTGATGTGAAACTAATGTTGTTATCCATTAAATGGAGTTGATAAAACTGCTCGGAATCTCCGGCTCTGACGACAATTTTTTCCCTGTTTTTTTTGTTTTCTCTAATCTCGTAATTTCTTGATAAAATGTCATTTTCAATATTTCGTATTACAATTACCGGATTAAAGTTTCTTATCGTAACATAGGCAATATTTTTTCCATCGGGAGAAATCGAAGGGTATAAATTAATGATGCTTTTATCGTCAAGATGGGATGTTCCAAAGCGGCCAGATTCGGAAATAGATCGTTTTTCAACGTCTTTAAAATACAATCTTTTTAACCATAGAAACCAGCCGCGGTTAAATTCCTCAAGAGTTACTCCAAAATTGGTTTTAACGGCATCATTTATATTTTTTTGATCGCGACTGTCTCGTAGAAGTTCCGGTATTTTTTTTTCGCCGTATGTCAGCGCAATGTATTGAAGTACCGACTGACCTCCCTTGTAAAACATCATGGGATTGATCACCTGATAATTGTTTAAATTCATGATAGATGGCAATGTATCTGACAATACGGCATCTCGCATAATCATATCGCTGCGGCTGTCCCAGCCTATCGAATAATATTCCGCCATACCCTCGACCAGCCACAACGGCGTTGAAAATTGAGATTGTATGCCAACGTATTCGCCGACATCGTTACCCGATAAAATATCATATTGAAAAGCATGCACAATTTCATGTGTCAGGGTATGGCGCAATTCGTCGTAACTTCCGCTGTAGGGAACCAATATCCGCTTTTTATTTGATTCGGTTAAACCTCCTATTCCTTCATCAATAAAATCCGGAACTACATTGGTCATTTGAAAATAATTGTGCGAAG
>JAOUFY010000114.1 GCA_029857955.1 Spirochaetia bacterium | reverse complement strand
ATCCTTCAGTACCCGGTGAGATCACGTCGTGGTTGCGTCGAAGAATGAGGCTGGTCATCTGGCAACAATGGAAGAAACCAATCGCGAGGTACCGAAACCTGAAACGATTGGGGTTATCAGAAAGCAAAGCCAGAATGGTGGCGTACAACAGCCGTGGGGCATGGAAGAACTCCCGATCAAATTTCGTTCACTTCGCTTTGACCAACAAGTTCTGGGAAGGTCTCGGTCTTGTAAACCTATCGTTGCTCCAGATGGAAATTCGTAAACATTGGTGAACCGCCGTATACCGAACGGTACGTACGGTGGTGTGAGAGGACGGCGGGAAAACCCCGCCTCCTACTCGATTGTCAATATTAATTATAAAGGTACATTTATACCTTCGAAATTATAAATACATAGATCATTTACTAAAACATATATAGTAAATGACAAATCACACTATTTCTTAATTAAACTTCTCAAGAGACAAAATTGTTTCATGGCGGATTCAAATCAATAAAAAAATAGTTGCCATCACTGATTATCTTTTGCTATGATGCATATATGAAGGTAACATTAGATCTACCCAATGAAAAGTTCAATTTGTTGGAACAAACAGCAAAAGACCTTGGTTTAGAACCCGCTCAATTAATGGAATCTCTTTTGAATGACCAAATATCAACCAGTAAGGAAGATTTTGAAAAAGCAGCTAATTATGTGCTTCAGAAAAACAAAGAGCTGTATAAACGGCTTGCATGAATTTTCGCTACCCAAGTTTATCCGAAATACTAATTTTATATAAAAAAGTTATTTCACAATCTGGTGGTACTCAGGGTGTAAGAGATATTGGTTTACTTGAATCTTCAATTTCTCAGCCACGCATATCGTTCGACGGCCAGGATTTATACCCGAGCATTATTGAAAAAGCAACAATTCTTTGTTTTTCGTTGGTAAAAAACCATCCGTTTATTGATGGAAATAAAAGAATTGGTCATGCAGCAATGGAAACTTTTCTTATCCTTAATGGATATGAAATAAGCGCGAACTTTGAGGTTCAAGAAAGTATTATACTAAAATTAGCCAACGGTGAGATTTCGAAGGAAGAATTTGTAGATTGGGTAAAAAGGAATATCGTGGGCATAAAAATATAGTCAACCGTCGAAATGAAAAAAAAGTGAGAATTAGTAGAAGCTTTTGCAACGTATCAAAACAAATTATAAAATATATATGTTTTAGTTTAAACATTTGTAATCAAAAATATTCCTAAACCCAAGCCATATAATGGAAGGCGGCGCACAAACAAACCACCTTTCATTTCTGATAACGTTGGCCATATTGGACGTATGGCCGCAGGCCATATGTCGTTTTACCACCCGACCAAAAATAGCTTAAGCCTCCCGGCGCTATTTTTGGTCGGGTGGTAAAACCGGAAGGCGCGTAAGCGCCTGGAGCAATATGGCGAGTTAGAAGAAGTGATGGGCTGCTTGATTTTTTTGACACGATGTCAAAAAAAGAAAATTAATTGAATTTTTTACAAAAATAATCACACTTTGTGAAAAAAATCAGACTTTTTCCGGTATCTATATAGAAAGGGGTATTAATTCCCCAGAAATATGTGACCGGTATGTAATATCTATATTACAGCAAAAAATACTGATAAGAAGGAATATTCACCGGGATTATCACGGCCTTCAGAGTATAAAGCTATTTGGCAAAAATACTGGCCTTCTTTTCTTAAGGTTTACCCATATAAATACCAGAATAAATTCGGGGTAATAAACGAAGAAAGGATAAAAGAAGTTCAAAAACTACTGTCTTGTGGCATTTTTTCAAAGGGGTTTATATTGTATGAGTGTTCAGACTGCGGAATTCGATTGGCAGTACCTTTTTCATGTAAAAGCAGGTTATGCCTCTCATGTTACAGAAAAAAAATATTCGGATGGTCGCTTAATTTTTCAAGCATTTTGAATAAATCAATGAAACATTATCATGTAGTGTTTACTTTTCCGGGGCAACTGACCAATATTCTTTTTAATCGTGGTTTCAAACCGCAGATATTAAACCGAATCGCGGCCAATATTTATATGAAAGAACAGTGGCTTAGCAAAAGTCTTTTAAACAAAAACTGGAAACCCGGAATCATGAGTACAGTGCATATAGCGGGCAACGGTTTAAACTATAATCCCCATGTTCACATGGTTGCAACGAAAGACATGGTTCATAAAGATACGGGGGAAATAAAAGAAGTTAATTATATCAATTTTAAAGCCTTCAGATTTGCCTGGCAGAAAGCTGTCTGCGATTATCTGGTTAAAAAGAACATTATCAGTAATGAAGAAAAAGAAATTTTTTTGAATCAATATAAAAATGGATTTCACGTTTATTTTAAAAATATTGATGGAGAGAATAATGACATATTATTCAGGACTGCTGAATATTTGGGTACAAATATTCTTCATAACAGCCAAATCGAAAATGTTGACTACAGAAAAAATCTTGTAACATTCAATTTCAAAAGCTGGGTCGACAGAACCACGAAAGAAAAAAGGCACAAAAAGGTAACCATGAATGTTTTTGAATTCATGGCTAGAATGCTGTATTTTCTACCGGATAAGCATGAGAAAACAATCAGGTATTACGGCATTTATTCAAAGCCGGCCTCATCGCTAAAGAGAAGAAAAATTCAAAATCATCAATGCAGCTGGGCTAATGGAATAACACATTTATTTGAAAAAAACCCGGCAAAATGCCCTGCCTGCAATAAAGAAATGGGGATGGTCATAATATTTTCTTTTCATGCAAGAAAAATAGAGAAAGTTTTGAAACAAAAATATCATCTTATTGGTGGGTATTTTTACCCCTTTGAAATGAAGTGCCTGCGGCCGCCTTAGAGCAAAACCTGGCTTCTTAACCTGTAAAAATTCAGCATAAAAACATTCAGCATAAAAAATATTTGACAAATTACATTAGAAAAGATATTTATCTGTCAGGGATGGATGGTTTACGAGGCGAAAAATTTAAGGGTTTTTCTCCTTGAAAACATATCCACTGCACATATAAAATAGATTTATGTCTCCTGTGAGAAGAAGAAATTTGCCAGAAAAAGCACTTCTTTTGCCTGGGACTACTGCCATAAGGGGGTGTATTTTACTATATATTCAACGTTATTAAATTTTTTCCGTACCTTCTGTATAACTTCATCCAAAACTTTTGCTTCATTGTAAACAGGAATAATTATTGCTGTTTCATTTTCGATCATAATACGGTTACATTAATTTTTTTTCCTCTTGAAGAGTCTACAAAAAATTGGCAGATA
>JAOUFY010000015.1 GCA_029857955.1 Spirochaetia bacterium | reverse complement strand
GGTGAAGATGCTCCAGCGGGCATTGTAGCTGCTTTAAATGAAATTGCTAAACCCAAATGGAGCTGCGATGTCATCATCATTGGCCGCGGAGGCGGAAGCCCTGAAGATCTCATGGCATTTAATAACGAAGCGGTTTGCCGAGCTATTTATGCCTGCCCAGTTCCGGTCATTTCTGCAGTAGGTCATCAAATTGATCATCCGATTTCTGACGATGTGGCCGATGTCGCTGCGGCAACCCCTACTGACGGAGCTAAAATTGCTTTGCCGGTGATTAGTGAAAAACTCGAAAGCCTGCTTATGCTTGAACGTCATATGCATAATATCTTAAAAAATATTTTTAATGTGTATAGCGAAAAACTTCGGCGTATTTCTGAAAAACCGTTTTATAGTAACCCGCAAGTTCTCATCATTGAATATTACCGTATGCTTGATGATAAAGAAGCGCGACTTCAAAACTCATTACTGCGCATAATCGACAAAATAAAAAGTAAAATTACACAGCTTCCAGACATTGTAAATATTATGGAAAAAAATCTGATGCGATACAGGCATGACTTTACCCAATTGTATGAAGTATTAACTGCTTATTCGCCCCTAGCCACTCTTAAACGCGGTTATGCGGTACTCTATAAAGACAGACAAATCATTAAAAATGCAGCAGACCTTAAACCGGACGACGAAATATCCATACAAATGCATGACGGAATCATTACTGCGGCTGCAAAAGCAACTTCTAAATCACCTTTGTGATGTTTATGATCTTTGGATTTGGTTATTTTTAAAATGAGATGATTTCATGGCATGGCTTTCGTTTAAAATAGACTGGTATTCGCGAAAATACTCGACCAGGCATTTCTTGCAATACCCTTTTTGATAAACTTTTTCTACAATTTGATGACACTTTTGACACATATGAAAAAATTGCTGGCCTGACATATAAATAATGAAAAACTATTTTTTTATTTTAAACAAACTGTCAAAGCAAAACAGAATATTTACTTAAAAAAGTTAAAAATCACGTTATATGAATCTATATTTTATATAGTGTATAGATACAATAATAATCTTTATTTAGAATATATTTATTTATATACATGTTATTACATTTCTTTCTCTTAATTAAAGAGTTTCATTTATTCTGCTTGTCAAATCAAAAGTAAATAATAAAAAACGCAATGGATTATGACACATGGAACAATCAATCTCCTTTAGAATATAAAAAAAAACTGTTGAAAGATTTTATCGGGCAAACGGTCAAATACGCAAACGAGCATATAAAAATGCGACAAAGCGAACTTGCACTTAAAAATGTCTCTGAACTTGAAACCAGTTGCTCTCGTTTGTTAAAATGGCTCAGTTATGTCGAATTTCAACAACATACCCTGAAAGAACTGGAATCGGATAAACTGGATCCATTTATAAATAATTTACAAGCTCATCCCTGATTTGCTTTTTGGTATAAACCATCTGCTAAAAACGCGAGCAGGGGTGCGCTAAACCCCTACTTTTCAAATGTGGTTTTGTTTATATATTGACAGCCTCATTCCCAAATTTATTAGATGGCGCGAAAAAAAATTATAAATAATAAATACATAATACGTATTTATAAAGAACGTTTACGGGAGACAAGATGCCAACAACCACCAATAACAAGGAACCAAAATTTATTTATGCCTTTGGGGGCGATAAAGCCGACGGCAATGCAGCCATGAGAAACTTACTCGGCGGAAAAGGCGCCAACCTTGCAGAAATGGTAAACCTTGGAATACCTGTTCCTCCTGGTTTTACCATCACCACAGAGGTTTGTACATATTACTACAATCATAATCAACATTATCCTCCAGAGCTTGAAGGACAATTGCAAAGCGCATTAAGGCAACTGGAAGAAAGACTTGGCGCAAAATTCGGCGATAAAAAAAACCCGCTTTTATTGTCTGTTCGAAGCGGAGCAAGAGCTTCTATGCCGGGAATGATGGATACCGTTTTAAATCTGGGTATGAACGATGAAACAGCTAAAATTCTTTTTGATCTTTCAGGAGACGAACGTTTTGCGTACGATTCCTACCGTCGATTTGTACAAATGTACGGTGATGTTGTTTTAGGATTAAAACCTGAGACAAAACATGATATTGATCCATTTGAAGAAATCCTCGAAGCAAAAAAGCATAAACGTGGCGTAAAGTTTGACTCTGAACTTACTGTAGACGACATGAAAGAACTTGTCGTAGAATTCAAGGCTGCCGTAAAAAGCCGAACAGGGCATCCGTTTCCGGATGATCCTATGGAACAGCTTCGCGGAGCCATCGGAGCCGTTTTTGGCTCATGGATGAATGACCGTGCACAAACCTATAGGGAGCTAAACGGTATTCCTGCCGCATGGGGAACGGCCGTCAATGTTCAATCCATGGTATTTGGAAACAGAGCTGACTCATCAGGAACCGGCGTTGCCTTTACGCGCGACCCTGCTACCGGCGAAAATGTATTTTATGGAGAATACTTGTTCAATGCACAGGGCGAAGATGTGGTTGCGGGAGTAAGAACGCCAATTCCTATTTCTGAATTGCAAAAAGATGACGCTCGTTTATACGATGAACTAAATGCAATACGTTTAAAACTTGAAAATCACTTTAAAGACATGATGGACATAGAATTTACCATTCAACTGGGTAAGCTATGGATACTTCAAGCGCGCGTCGGCAAACGAACCGGATTTGCGGCAATAAAAATAGCTGTAGATATGGTTCGCGAAGGCCTTATTACAAAAAACGAGGCTATTTTAAGAATAGACCCCAATCAGTTAAATCAACTTTTACGACCCGTATTTGATATTAAAGAAAAGAAAAAAGCCATTGATAATAACCGACTACTGGCTACCGGTTTAAATGCCGGTCCTGGCGCTGCCTGCGGTAAAGTTGTGTTTAATGCTCACGATGCCGTAGAATGGACGGCAAGAGGAGAAAAAGTTATTCTTGTGAGAATTGAAACTTCTCCGGAAGACATCAAAGGTTTAAATGTCTGCGACGGAATTTTAACGGCACGTGGAGGAATGACTTCACATGCTGCACTTGTTGCCCGTCAAATGGGTAAGGTTTGCGTAGCCGGTTGCGGCAATCTTTTGATCGATTATAAAAAAGCCCAGATGGCCATTGAGGGTCATTCCATTATAATTAAGGAGGGCGATATCATTTCAATTGATGGAACCACGGGTGAAGTGATCGCCGGAGAAATAAAATCAAAGCCGTCTGATATTTTACAGGTTTTAATTTCAAAAGAAATGAAACCGGAAGACTCCGAAATATATAAAACCTATCGTGATCTCATGAAGTGGGCAGACGAAACCCGCAAATTGCATGTAAGAACCAACGCAGATCAGCCTGAACAGGCGGCTAACGCTGTTGCTTTCGGAGCAGAAGGTATTGGTCTGTGCAGAACAGAACACATGTTCTTTAAAGAAGACCGTATACGATATATTCAAAAAATGATTCTGGCTGAAAACGATACCGACAGGCAAAAAGCCCTGGATTCATTATTACCGCTTCAGAAACAAGATTTTTTTGAAATTTTTAAAGTGATGAACGGACTTCCTGTGATCATTCGAACGCTTGACCCGCCTCTTCATGAATTCTTACCAAATGAAGCAGATGCTCCTGTTGCCGCAAAATATCTGGGAATCTCAATGGAAGATCTTGAGCACAAGATGGAAACTCTACATGAAGCAAACCCGATGCTGGGCTTAAGAGGCTGCCGATTGGGAATTTTACACCCTGCGATTACCAAGATGCAGGTACAGGCCATCATTGAGGCAGCGATGGACGCTGAAGAACAGGGTTATAAAACTCATCCTGAAATCATGATACCGCTGGTTACCCATGTAAATGAATTACAAATTCAGGCCGATGTGGTAAATGAAATTGCCGAAGAAATTTTTATTAAACGAGGACGACGAATTAAAGTTCATATTGGAACCATGATTGAGCTTCCTCGTGCGGCATTGACGGCGGGTGAAATTGCAAAGGTCGCCAATTTCTTTAGTTTTGGAACAAACGACCTTACGCAAACCACATTTGGAATTTCAAGAGACGATTCGGCAGGCTTTCTGCCCTACTACATTGACAAAAAAATTCTTCCGGCAGACCCATTTCAAACCATTGATAGAAGCGGCGTAGGTCGTTTAATTGAAATTGCAACCGCGGCAGGCCGAGCTGTGCGGAAAAATCTTGAAATTGGAATTTGCGGAGAACACGGCGGCGATCCTGAATCTGTTGAGTTCTGCCACATGACGGGTCTTGATTATGTAAGCTGTTCGCCATTTAGAGTACCCATTGCCAGACTCGCTGCGGCAAGAGCAGCCCTTCATCATTTAAGATAGTGATAAAGGGACGTAAGTATCCTCAAGCAGAGTAATGTGGGCAAAACGCCCACATTACTCTCCACTGCTACCGCGTGCAGTTTTTTCTGGCTTTTGGCAACAGATTTATTTATCCTGAATCAATTTATCAATTTCTTTTTGAATTTCTTCATGCGTGATTATGTATGTTTTACTGCAATGATGGCAACGAAGCTCTTCTTGATCGCGGTCAAGAGTCGACAATTCATCAACGCCGAGCAATGCAAGACTTGATAAAAACTTTTCTTTACTACAGCGGCAGAAAAAATCGACCGGAGTTTTTGATAATTCTACATACTCTTCGCCCTTTAAAAGTTTATTCATAATGTCTTCAATGTGCTCTCCAGAATCAATTAACTCAGAAGGATAAGCAAGATCAATGATGTTATTCTCTATCTCGATGATCACATCTTCGTCAGATTGCGTATCAAGCCCTGGCATTGCCTGAACCATAAAGCCAAGAGCATGTCTGATTGTAAAATCTTCGTTAAATTTTACCTCAAGACGTATGGCTGTGGGGATCTGTTCAGAAACGGCAAAATAATGTGTTAAATCTTTGGGAACGTTGCTATGCTCAAGCATTACGGTACTTTGTGTCTGAGACGGCATTGACATATGTACCCGCCCACTTCTGGTGACATGCATTAAACCAATGCCAATTGCCAGTTTTTTCATTTCAGCAGGGTCTTGCGAAAGAGCTAAAGGATCGGGATTACCAAGATAGCCTCTAACTTCCCCCATCATATTGGCTTCTGCAGTAGCGCTTTTAATTTCACCATTAACCTCAAGGCGAATAGAAATTTGTTCGTCTTCTTTTAAATGAGAAGCTGAGAGCAAGGCGCCCATGAGAAGTTCACCTAAAATAACCGAAGCCAGGGGATTTAGCCGGTGCCGCTTACTGGCATTATTTGCCAAATCGGTGGCCTTGACCACAGAAGCTCTGAATTTACCGTCTTTGGTCATGACCCGCATCATTCGATCGCGTTGACGATAATTATCAACAATTCCCATTGCTGGCATCTTTTATTACTAAAACACTTCGACAAGTGCAAACAAGGTACTATCTCTCTTTTGGATTTAAGTATTTTCGAAGATAGTCGCCGAGCAAATTATAGGCCACAACAACCATGAATATAAATAGTCCCGGAAAAAAAATCAACCACCAGGCAAAATCCATGTAAGATTGTGATATGTTTAAAACCTGCCCCCAAGAAGCTTCGGGTGGCTGAATACCTATTCCGAGAAAACTAAGTGATGATTCAACAAGAACAACGTCGGCAACATCAAATGTGGTTATAACGATGATCGGCGCTAAACTGTTGGGTAAAATATGATTGAAAATTTGTCTAAAATCGCGGGCCCCTATGGTTTTAGCCGCCAATACGTATTCGAGATTTTTACGTTTGAAAAATTCGGCTCTGAGAATTCTTGCCACACCAGTCCATTGGGTTAAGCCAAGAACAATCATGATGTTTAAAAGAGAAGGTCTCGTCATTGCCAGTACTGCCATAATTAAAATCAAACGCGGAAATGTTATTATAATTTCAATAAAACGTGAAATCAAAAGATCAACCCAGCCGCCATAAAAACCTGCAATTGCGCCAACTATAAGTCCGATGATCAGCGACATTACGACAGCAATTAAACCAACCAGCATGGAATTTCGCGCTCCATGAATCATTCTTGAAGCGATATCTCGGCCAACATCGTCGGTTCCCATGTAATGACCAAACCTGCCAAAAGAAGGCGCTATCAATATTTCATCAAGATTTTGTTCATAGGGCGAATACGGAACCAGAGTAAACATCGCTGTGATTTGATTTTTATTCGCAAGATCCCTGAAGTTTATTTTATCAAGCTGGTTTTTTATTTTAACAGAATAGGCGGCAAAAAAAGGGCTAACGGGTATTTTTTGATCGGAACGATTATTAAAAACAATCAAAGGGTATGGCGATGATAAAAATGACGCAAAAACAGAAACAAAAACAAAAAAGCCAATGATCGATACAGAAAACTTTGTACTTAGATCCGGTTTCATTATCTGGAATTTTCCTTTTCAAGATCGATTCTTGGATCTACCATTGCATAGGTTAGATCCGAAATTAAAATTCCAAAAAGTGTAAGTAAGGCAGAAAAGGCTACTGCTGCAATAATAACAGTTTCGTCATTACTGTAAATGCTGTCGTAAGCCAATTTCCCCATTCCAGGTAATGAAAAAATAGATTCTATAATGACACTGCCCCCAAAAAGACCGGGTAAAAGCCCTGCCATCATGGTGATGATGGGTATCATCGAGTTTTTCATGGCGTGAACATAGATCACTCGTCTTTCTGTTAATCCCTTGGCGCGCGCGGTTCTAATGTAGTCTGATTTCAGAGCTTCCATAAAACTATTTTTTACAAAACGTGATAAAAATGCAAAAGATCCATAGACAGACACTACAACCGGTAAAAACAAATGCCATCCAAAATCCATCAACTTTTGCAGCCAGTTGAGTTCGTCAAAGTAATCGCTTTTAAGACCGTTTAACGGGAAAATATCCAGGTAGTCGCCTCCCGACAAATATTTCAGTAAAAGCAGGGCAACCCAGAATGTAGGCAGCGAATACAATACATACAAAAAAAGAGTAAGACCTTTGTCAAACCTTGAATCGCCGTTTATAGCAGAATAAATTCCCAATGGAATGGAAATTATATAAACTATCAATATCGTTATGATATTAAGACCGAGAGTAACGGGCAGTGATTCTTTAATTTTATCAATCACAGGCCTGTGATCAATTCGACTTGTACTAAAATCAAGCTTGAGGATGTTTTTCCACATGATAAAGTATTGTGTTAACAGCGGCTTGTCGTAACCGTAATATTTTTTTAGTTGTTCGACATATTGTTCTGAGGCTGATGTGTCTTTTATTCCATCAGGGTTAAGCAGCTTTTGTGATATTGGGTCGGGTCTAAGTTTAGTTAAAAAAAAAGTTATTGTGATGATGCCAATAAATGTCGGTATCATCCAGAGAATTCTTTTTACAGCATATTTCACCACCGGATGTATTTCTGATTTTTTCGATGAGGTCAAGCATAAACAAATGTAATTTAATTTTTGCCGCATTTGCCGAAGGGCATTTAAATATAGCAATAAATAACTTTAGAAATTTCATGACCATTTTGATCTTGTTTTAAAAAGGACTTGTCACGTCTTATCCACTTGATATTATGTCGCATTTATTAATATGTGGAAAATTCCCTTATGATATTTTTCAAACTTTATATCAGGCTGGTTTATCGGCAAATAAAATTGTTTTTCGAAAGAACAGTTTACGATACTGCTTACCTGTATTTGTTTTATCTTCATTATATTCAAAATCATGATATTTTAACATTGGGTATTTTTTTTGCGGCTGAAGATGAAGGACGAACAGAAGAACCTTCTGAACGCAAAAGGCAAAAAGAACGTGAGAAGGGTCGAGTACCAAAAAGTCCTGAAATCCCCGCCTCTTTGGTTACTATCGGCGGTCTCATGGTTTTGTTCTTTTTTGGACAATGGATGCTGGGCGGATTAAAAGATATAATGATTTTTTTTCTTGGGAACTTTGCAAACCTTGGCCTGACGCCCGATAAAGAAAGTTTAATTACACTTTTAATCACGGTAGTATGGAAATCAAGCTTAATCCTTGCCCCATTATTATTAGTGGGTATGGTTATGGCGATTGCTGGTAATGTTGCCCAGGTTGGGTTTATGTTTACATTAAAACCAATTCAACCCGATTTTTCTCGTATTAAATTTAGTTTTCAAAACATGATGAAAAAGGTCTTTTTTTCACGCCAAATAGCGGTAAATTTAATTAAAACCCTGGCCAAAATCACCCTTCTTGCCTGGGTTGGATATTATATAATTGCCAATGATTTTTTAAGTCTTATGAAGTTATCCGGTATGGGTGTTGTGCAATCGTTACGTGAACTTGGATTTATTGCATTTAAATTATTGATGATTCTTTCTGTGATATTATTTGCGCTGGCTATTCCTGATTATGCTTACCAACGGTATGAATTTACAGAAAGTATTAAAATGACCCGTGAAGAAGTTAAACAGGAAACCCGCGAGATGGAAGGCGATCCATTAACCAAACAGAGACGGCGGCAAAAAACTTTTGACATGTACCGACGCAATATGCTTAAAGAAGTAAGAAAAGCCGACGTTGTGATCACAAACCCAACCCACTTTGCCGTAGCCTTAAGATATGATCCTTTGTTTGAAGATGCCCCCAGAGTACTTGCCAAAGGAGCAGATCATCTTGCATTTATGATTCGAAATCTGGCCAGACAAAATGATATCACAATTGTAGAAAATAAACCGTTAGCACGAGAACTATACAGTAACGTAATTGAAGGAGAACTCGTTCCAGAACAATTTTACAGGGTTTTAATTGATATTTTTGTCAACATTGAAGGCATACGAGAGAGACTTTCAAGAAGGGTTAGTTAAGTAATAATTTATGCGGAATAAATGGTATCAACAGACAGACGTAATGCTGGGCGCTGCCGTAGTTGCCGTAATTGCTATGCTCATCATCCCTATTCCTACTTTATTACTTGATATTTTATTGGGTTTTAGTATCATGATTGCGCTGGTTATTCTTTTAACTGCGATGAATAGCCGAAACAATCTGGAATTTACAGTATTTCCTTCTTTACTTTTAGTGACAACGGTATACCGGCTTGCGCTTAACGTAAGTTCTACGCGATTGGTTCTAATGGAAGGACCGGCATTTGACGGACAATTAATTCGAGCTTTTGGTCAATTTGTGGTCGGAGGTAATTACGTAATCGGTTTTGTTATTTTTATAATCCTTGTTTTAGTACAGATGATGGTTATTACAAAGGGCGCGACTCGAATCAGTGAAGTTGCTGCCAGGTTTACGCTCGATGCCTTACCGGGTAAACAAATGTCGATTGACTCCGATCTTTCGGCAGGGCTAATCACAGAAGAAGAAGCTCGTCGGAAACGTGAAGAACTCAGAACCGAAGTTGATTTTTATGGGCATATGGATGGTGCTACGAAATTTATTCAGGGGGACGTAAGAGTAGGTTTATTGATTACAGCAATCAACATCATCGGAGGTTTAATCATAGGTATGGCAATGAGGGGTGAAGATTTTAATTCTGCTCTAAAGACATATACCTTGTTAACGATTGGTGATGGTTTGGTTGCGCAAATTCCATCGCTTCTCATTACAACCGCAACAGGTATGGTTGTAACGCGATCGGGCGCAAACAAGGATCTTGCCGGTCAAATCGGCGATCAGCTGTTTAATAACCCTAAAATTCTATGGACTGTTTCAGGAACGTTATTTTTATCCTCTCTTGTTCCAGGGTTTCCCAAATTGTCCATGTGGATGATATCAGCATTTCTCGGATTTCTTGCCTACAGCATTACTCAGGGCATCGATAAAAAACGGCAGGATGAAGTTCACGATCGAGAATCCAAGGAAAAGAAAAAAGATGTTCCAGAGAGTTTTCTCGATGAAATCAGTATGGATATCTTAAAACTTGAAATAGGATTTAACCTTCTACCTCTCGTTGAAGCAGCTGAGGGAGGTGTTTTACTGGAAAGAATCACCAACCTTCGAAAAAAGTTTGCAAAAGAACGTGGCCTCATTGTACCTCGTATTCGTATTCAAGACAACCTTGAACTTGATGGTAATGAATACAGCATTCTAGTCAGCGGAATTGAAGTTGCCCGTGCGAAAGTTTTTCCTGATAAACTTGTAGCAATGGACAGCGGTAATGTTAAAAAAGAGGTCGAGGGAACTCCATATAAAGATCCATCATATGGTTTAAAATCCATTTTAATTTCTCCGGATAAAAAAAGCGAAGCTGAAGTAAACGGTTATCTTGTGGTTGATGCAAACAATATTATTATAACGCACTTAAGCGAAGTAATACGCGGCTATGCTACTCAAATCATGGGGCGTGAAGAAATTAAATTACTCATTGATAAACTTAAAGAAAATTTCCCGTCAGTGGTTGATACAATAAACAAAGATTTAAGTATAGGTCTGGTACAGCAAGTCCTTCATAATTTAATAAAAGAAGATGTTTCTATTCGAAATGCAAATATAATTTTTGAAAGCCTGGCTGATCATGGGGGTAAAATTAAAGATCCGGTGACTCTCACCGAGTATGTTCGGAAACAACTGGGACGCCAGATTGTTTCTCATTATCTTGAAAATGGAGTATTAAAGGCCATTCAAGTTGACCCTTATATTGAAAATATATTACGCGATTCCATTACATACGACGAAAAAGACGGCAGAATTTACGCCATAGACCCCCATGATCAAATGCAAATACGCGACTCATTTATAAAAACATACAACGAATTACAAAAAACCGGTCAATTTGCGGTTTTTCTAACTGCAAGCGATGTTAGAATGGGGGTATTTATGATTTTAGAAAGAGAGTTGACGTCGAGAATGTTTGCTGTAATAGCCTACGATGAAATCTCTTCAGATATCAAAGTTGATATAATCAATCAAGTGATTCACAGTGAACATCAAAATAAAGAAGAAGAGGTGACTTTTTAATGCAATACGTAAAAATAATCGGCGACAGTCATTCAGACGCCTTAAAAAAACTTAGAGATACCTATGGATCAGATGCCATGGTGTATAACGAAAAAGAAATTCCGGCAACAAGAGTGCTGTCAAGACTTGTGGGAAAAAAACAATTTGTAATCCAGGCGATGTTAAACGAAAAAAAACAAAGTGATAAAAGCAGCTCTGGAAGTTATCAAAGAAACAATCATGCCGCCGGCGCATTAGGTCAAAGATCTTCGAGTTCTGAAAGACTAATGGAAAAAATACCTGTCAGGGTACGAGAGGCAGAAACTGAAATGGTTTATCCTGAAAAGAAAAAACATGCAGGAGCTGAATTTCTTGCCCTGCTTGAAAAAGAAGGAGTTTCTGAAAGCCGAAAAAAATTTAACCTTGAAGATATCAGCCTTGATAAAAAAGGTCAAAATAACATAAACGGAGAAATTGAGGTTCAGGGGCAAATCATCCGTGAATCCCCCAGAAAAGAAAAAACGCTGATGGCATCTTCGGCCATTACACTGGATCATTTACAAAACGACTTAAATGAAATAAAAGATAAAATATCAATTTTAATAAAAAGTCCGGTATATTCAGAAAATAAAAATGAAATTGACCGCTTAAAAGAAAATTTGTTTGAGCAGGAATTTACACCTCACTGGATCACTGAATTTATTCAAACCTTAAAACAAAGTGTGCCTCAGTCGGACTGGAATATTGGAACAAAAATTTATTTAAAAGCAAAAGAAGTCATTGCTTCCAAGGTAAAAGTAAACAGTTCCATGACATCTAAAAGGGTGATCGTACTACTTGGCCCAACCGGTGTTGGTAAAACAACCACTGTTGCCAAGCTGGCAGCAAGATTAAAACTTCAAGAAAATCGTAAAATATCACTTATTACACTGGATAATTATCGTATAGCGGCAACAGAACAACTTAAAGTGTATGGCGACATTATGGATATACCTGTTTTTGTTATTAAAGAACCTGAAAAGTTTAAAAAGAAAATTGCGGAAGATACATCGGACTTCATTCTGGTGGATACAACAGGTTTTAGTCATAATAACAGAGAATTTCTAATGAAGCAAAAAGCTTATTTTGAAGGTCTTGAACAAGAAATTGATAAACACCTCGTAATTGCCGCAACTTCTAAAATAATGGACGCTGGTTATGTAATTGAAAAATTTTCAGAGTATGGCCTGAATAAAATTATACTTTCTAAAATTGACGAGACCATGCAAATTGGCGGATTTGCTGAATTAGCCGAGAAGTGGAATCTTCCCTTTTCATTTTATACAAATGGCCAAAGAGTTCCCGATGATTATCTGCCGGCCGATAAAAATTATCTTGCTGAAAAGATTTTATTTCGCCTGAAAGAAAAATGTATGTATACAAACTCATAACTTTTTAAACAAGGTTGGTTTTTTTGTTGGCCATGCGGCTGCCTAAAAATCAATAGTACGCTATGCGCAAAGCAGAAACCCGAAAGAAGGGCAAGGGATCGCTTTAGATGCATTTTGTAAAACAAAATGCGACATCGGATGTCTTGCGGCTTTATCAAAAGCCACATGCAATTGGCACACGCAGCAGTCTCGTATTGATGGCGATATCGCATTTTATCATAGAAAATAATAAGAAATTTACGTAAATCATCCGATAATTTTGTATGTTGTTAGAGAAGGAAATCGTAAAGGAAAATATTTTGGAAGAATTGGACTCAGATCAAGATCAAGCTCATGGTTTACGTAAGCTTGCACGAAGAAAACAAGAATCAAACACGCCGGAAGATGAGACATCCCAGCAGAGTGTTAGGCGTGAAGATGTCTCAAATGGAAGCCGAACCAGAGTTATAACGATAACCAGTGGTAAAGGCGGAGTCGGTAAAAGTTCCGTCTCTGTAAATATGGCGTTGTCGATTGCCAGAAGCGGTAAAAAAGTACTTTTATTTGACGCTGACCTTGGGCTTGCAAACATAAATGTCATGCTTGGCGTTATTCCTAAATATAATTTGTACCATGTAGTTAAGGGAACAAAAAAGCTAAACGAAATCATTATTAAAACTCCAGAAGGACTTGATTTAATTGCCGGAGCTTCGGGTTATAGTATTTTAGCTAACTTGAACATTAACGAACGAGAAAAACTAATTAATGAATTTGAGAGTCTACCCTATTATGATTTAATGATAATAGATACTGGCGCCGGAGTTGGAGCAAATGTTATCGGATTTACTTTACCCGCAGATGAGATCATTGTCGTAACAACACCAGAGCCAACTGCTATAACAGATGCATATGGAATTATAAAGTCAATTGTATTGCAGTCATCTGATAAAAATATCAAGCTTCTGGTCAACAGAGTTTCATCTTCTCTGGAAGCTAAAAAAGTACTTGAAAGAGTTGTAAATATATCGAATCAATTTTTAAATGTAAAAGTCGATTCAGCAGGTTATATTTTTGAAGATGAGTATGTTTCAAAATCCATCAGACAACAAAAACCGTTTGTAATTGAATATCCCAAAAGCAAGGCGAGTGCATGCGTACAATTAATTGCCGGGAAAATAATGAACCAAAAACTCGCTGACTCAAAAGATGGTCCAGGATTTGGCAAGTTTTTTCATAAACTATTTAGTTAATTACAGCTATTTGCTTAATTTGGAGTTTAACTTTAGGTTTATCCTGTAACACTGGTAAATGTTTTAAATTATGGAAATATATGCTTAATAAAACAATCGTAAGTGACTTGCTCCATAAACCTGGCTTTAAAATTTCTATTATTTTAGGATCGTTTGGATTTTTCATTTCTTTTATTATCGTATTGATCAAGGGCGGTGAAATTCATCAACTTATTTTACGTCCATTGGCATCAAGTGTAATTATGATTTTGTTCTGGAACGTTGGTTATTTACTTCTGCAGCAAGTGGCTCCTGAACTTATCAAAGAAATTAAAAAATCTTTTTCTAATTCTGCAAGTGATTCTTCTCGATACAATGAAGATTCGGGCGATCTTAATTTTGAACTGGATCAATTCGATAAGGATTCCGATGAGTCTGGGAATAAAAACGGGAATAAACAGGAAAAAATATCAGAAGATATTGAATTAAACTCTAATGATGAAAATGATCAACCTGTTAAATCTACTGCAAATGATTCAAACAAAAAAAAGCAACGGGCCGGAGGAGATGAGATTCTCGTTCAGGGGGTTGCCATTAAAAAAGACCCCGAATTAATGGCTAGAACGATACAGCATGTTCTGGATACAGATAAAGAATAATCAATTTAATTTTGATTAATTAAATCTCTCCGGTTTATTAACTGACCATAAAAATATGAAACTTTAAATAAGGTAAAATACCACTGCCTATAGCGACGGGATGATCTTCTCCGGCGCCGTTAGAGTAAACCTGACGGAGTTTTCTTCCGCAACTCTCTGCGGCTTCGCTGACCGCCGATAAAAATTGTTCTGCGCTGATACGAGATGAACATGAAGCAGTTGCCAGATATTGACCAGCCCCCAGACGTTCAAGCGCCATTTTGTTGAGTCGTGTATATGATGCCAGACCTGATTCAACTTTATCTTTTGAATGAGCAAATGACGGCGGATCAAGAATGATCATATCAAATGGACCTTTTTCAGTTCGAATTTTTTTAAAAGGTATTTCAGGTATACCTTCAAGATATTCAAAAATATCTTTTACAATATAATCTGTTTTTTCATCATTATAGCCATTAAGTTCATGATTTAATTTTGCCGCCTCAATTGCTCCTGATGCTATGTCTATGTTTACGGTTTCCATTGCATTTCCGGCACGGGCATAAACAGAAAAAGCGCCTGTATAAGAAAAACAGTTTAAAATTTTTTTACCGCTTGAAAAATGCTGGAGGGCTTTTCGATTGTCCCGCATGTCGATAAAAAATCCTGTTTTTTGACCGACGGACGGATCCGATATAAATTTCATTGAATTTTCTATAAATTCCACAGGTAAAGAAATCTCTTCGGTAAGCCATCTTGACTCATCAGGGAAAAGTAAATAAGCCGCATCAAAAGAAACTTCTTTTGATATATATTCCATCACAAGAGGCAGATAGTTTAACCATGCCATGCAATCAGGTCGAAAAACAAGGAGCCTGTCATAGATATCTGCAACAAGACCTGGTAAATAATCATTTTCACCATGAATTAACCGGATACCATTGGTTATTTGACGGTCGATTGTTGATCTAATCGATAATGCCGATGATATTTTATAGTGTAAAAACGGCTTAACAGGAACTTCATCGCGTGAACTATCGAAAACTCTAAGCGCAATGGCATTATCTGGATCAAAAAGTGCTAACCCGCCGGGATTTTTTGAGTTTGAGATGCGCACCCAACCCCCCTCCGGCAAAAGACTTCGGATTTCATCAAAATCAGGCAAGGAATCGCGATAAACCCATGGACTGCCTTTACGAATTTGCAGAAATATCGAAGGCGGTATTCTAACAAGCGGTAAATTTTTCATAAATATTATTAGAAACCCTTTATATTTTTATATACTCAGTGTAAAATATGTTTGACGTTACCAACATGTATTTTGAACGTTTCATATCAGGCAGATGATTGAATTAACCGCCACAAGACACTGAATTGGCATTCACGCCTAAGTCATGTATGGGGCAGAACCAGAAGAGCAAACTCCAAGGTTGCAAACTGAGAATTAAAAAAATTAAGCCACAACAGGGAGGATTTAAGAATATGAGTAATTGTGTTTTTTGTATGTTCTCATTTTTATTTTATTTTTCTTTATTCTCGTTGTCTTCATGTCAAAATGATACAATTGCGCTTATCAGGAAGACTTCTATATAATTATGTTTAAAAAAGTATTGATAGCTAATCGAAGCGAAATCGCAACCAGAGTAATACGCGCGTGTAAAGAGTTGGACATCGCCACGGTTGCAATTTTCTCAGAACCCGACAGTGAAGCAATTCATGTAAAAAAAGCCGATGAAGCTTACTTGGTTGGACCAGGACCGGTTGAAGGTTATCTAAATGTAGCCGGCATTGTTGAACTTGCGCAAAAAGTAGGAGCAGATGCCATTCACCCTGGCTATGGCTTTTTAGCCGAGAATCCGAAGCTTCCCTTGTTTTGCGAAAAAAAAGGAATTACATTTATCGGCCCAAGTTCAGAAGTTATTTCTCTAATGGGGGATAAAATCGAAGCCAAAAGAAGCGCTATCAAGGCCGGTATAATCACAGTTCCGGGATCCGAAGGCAGTGTGACCACGGATGAAGAAGCTTTAAAAATTTGTGAAAATATTGGCTATCCTGTAATGGTTAAGGCTACCGGAGGCGGAGGCGGTCGAGGTCTTCGGGTTGTAAATAGTCGTGATGAATTGATTAATTCTATTTCTGTGGCACGAAGCGAGGCTAAAGGAGCTTTTGGAAATACAGAAATTTTTATTGAAAAATATATTGAAAGGCCGCATCATATTGAATTTCAAATTCTTGCAGACAAGTATGGAAATACGATTCATCTAGGAGAACGCGATTGTTCCATTCAAAGACGCCACCAAAAAATTATTGAAATAGCCCCTTCGCTGATTCTTGATGAAAAATTACGTCAAAAAATGGGTGAAGCGGCTATTGCAATTTCAAAATCGGTAAACTATACCAATGCCGGCACCGTAGAGTTTCTGGTTGATAAAAATAATGACTTTTATTTTATCGAAATGAATACACGTATTCAGGTAGAACATACCGTAACAGAAGCTGTAACTGGAATTGATATTGTAAAAAAGCAGATCGAGATTGCTGCAGGTCTGCCCCTTGAAATAAAACAGGAAGATGTTCAAATTCGAGGTTATGCAATCGAATGTAGAATCAATGCTGAAGACCCTAAAAAGGATTTTATGCCCAATGTCGGCAAGGTGTCAGCGTATTATTCGCCTGGAGGTATTGGCGTTCGAATTGACGGCGCTGCCTATAAAGACTATGTTATTCCGGGATACTTTGATTCAATGCTGGCAAAACTTACAGTGTCTGGCATGACCTGGCAGGAGACTGTCGCCAGAATGCGACGTAGTTTAAGCGAGTTTACTTTACGAGGAGTAAAAACAACAATTCCTTATCAGCTTGAAATTATGAAAAATGAAAAATTTATCAAGGGTGATTTTGACACTTCTTTTATTGCAGAAAATCCCCAGTTGATGGAGTATAAAGAATATCGCGATTCACTGGATATTATATTAGCCCTTGCTGCGGCAATAGCAGCTCATGAAGGTTTGTGATTTTTGGAGATTATATGGAAAAAAACGATGCGAAAGATTTAAAAATTAACGACCAGAGAGTACGAATCACTGACACCACATTTCGAGATGCACATCAGTCTCTTCTCGCCACCAGAATGCGTACAGAGGATCTTTTACCCATTGCGGAAAAAATGGATGAGATCGGTTTTTGGTCAATGGAAGTCTGGGGCGGAGCTACTTTTGATACTTGTTTAAGATATTTAAAAGAAGATCCGTGGGACAGATTAAGGGCAATTAAAAAAGTTTTAAAAAAAACAAAACTTCAAATGTTGTTAAGGGGTCAAAATCTGCTTGGCTACCGACATTACTCCGACGATGTATTGACGAAATTTATTGAAAAATCTGTCGACAACGGAATGGATGTGTTTCGTATTTTCGACGCCATGAATGATGTTCGCAATATGGAAAAGGCAATACATACTGTAAAAAAATACGGCGCAATTGCCGAGGGAGCAATTTCGTACACAACATCACCTGTTCATACCCATGAGGGTTTTGTTGAAATGGCGATAAAGCTTGAGCAGTTTGGCTGTGATACAATTTGCGTAAAAGACATGGCTGGCCTCTTGTCTCCAAACAATGCATCTGACCTCATAGGCAAGATCAGGGCAAAAATCAAACTGCCAATTCATATGCATACACATGAAACAAGCGGTATGGGCTCGATGTCATATTTAAAGGCCATTGAAGCTGGTTGTAATATCATCGATACAGCGATATCGCCTCTAGCTTCGGGAACATCTCAACCGGCAACAGAACCAATGGTAGCAGCTCTTGGCGAAACTTCTCATAGCACACAATTAAACCTTGCACAGCTGGATGAGGTTGCGGATTATTTTCGCAAAGTACGAAAAAAATATAAAAAATATGAAAGCGAATTTACTGGCATCAATACAAAAGTTTTAATTTCACAGGTTCCCGGAGGAATGATCTCGAATATGGCGTCTCAGTTAAAAGAACAGGGCGCACTTGATCGTATGGATGAAGTTATGCTGGAAGTACCAAAAGTTCGGGAAGATTTCGGTTTTCCCCCTTTAGTTACACCGACATCGCAAATTGTAGGTACCCAGGCCACATTAAACGTACTGACCGGTGAACGATACAAAGTAATTACGAGCGAAACAAAAAATTACTTAAAAGGTCTTTATGGCAAATCACCTGCTCCCATAAATGAGAAGGTTCGTAAAAAGGCGATAGGTGATGAAATTCCAATTACATGTCGACCTGCCGACCTGCTTGAACCAGAAATGGAAAAACTTACAAGAGAACTTGGCGGTAAGGCAAAGGGTATTGAAGATGTTCTTACCTATGCGTTATTTCCAAATGTTGCTCTTGAATTTTTTGGCGCCAGGGAACAAGGTAAACTAGAGCCAGAGCCTCTCGATGTTGTTGCCGACGTAGCAGCTCCCAAGATTGAAATGCAGCATTTAGCGCCCAGCGAGTTTAAAATTACAGTTCATGGTGAGACATTTCATATCAAAGTAGCTGGTACTGGTCACAAATCTGAAGATGTACGCCCCTTCTTTTTAAAGGTTGATGGAAAAATGGAAGAGGTTATGGTGCAATCCCTCGTTGAGGTGGTACCAAGCTCAGACGGAGTGATTGACAGTAACATCAACAGCTTTCATTCATCAAGACCAAAGGCCGTTAAAAAAGGACATATCACAACCGCAATGCCTGGTCGTGTAGTTAATATTAAAGTCAGCGAAGGCGAACAAGTGAAAGCTGGCGATACACTTTGTATAGTAGAAGCCATGAAGATGGAAAATGAAGTCTACAGTCCAATGGATGGAACAGTTAAAAAGATTTACATCAAAGAAAGCGACAATGTCAATCCTGATGAAACTTTGATGGAAATTGAATAGTCTATCCATTTAAAATTTAACTCCATAGTAAATAGTTTGATATAGCAATTTCTCCTCACTTACAGCTTGACACCGGAAACAAATCTTGTAATTGGCTATTATGAGTAAAATAAAAAAAGTTCTTGGATGGGGATTTGGTATTTTAATATCCCTGGTTATTATAACTGGAATTGCAATTAAAATAATTGTCACAAAAGATTTTATTGCAGCAAAGATAGAAAACGCTATAAATGGGCGCGTAGAAATTCGCGATATTTCAGTACCAATATGGGCTGCCTTTTCTGGTATTACCATAGATGGCTTTAAAATTAGCAATAAAGATGCAGAAATGCAAAAACCAATGAAAGATCGAACACCTGTCGTTAAAGAAGTGATTGGCTTTGAGAAATTTGAATTCAAGGTAGCTGTTGGAAAGTTAATCATGTCGCTTGGAAAAAACTTTGAAATAAAAAGTATGCTGTTTGTGAAACCTAAAGCTGAAGTTATTTTATATGAAAAAGGCGGAAACAATATTCTTCCTTTGCTGGTGAAAAATTCAGAAAATTCCAAAGACGAAGCTAAAAGTACTGCAGAACAAGAAAAGAATAAACCAAAATCTGCAGCAAGTGAAAAAAAGACAGATGAATCGGGTAAAGCATTTTCCATAAAAAGCGTACCCGGTATTATAAAAATGGGTAAAATTGGAATGGAAGGTGGTGAATTTACTGTATATATTCAAAAAATACAAAACAAGTTAATTTTAAATGATGTAAACTTTATTCTGAAAGATATTTATATTGATCCTCAAAATCTGGATAAACCAGAAAAAAATCAAGTAAATCTTGCCAGTAATTTAAAGATGGAGTTAAAAGAAAATAAAAAAGTTGATAGCGCCGTAAGTTCCTTTTTATTTGCATTTTCTTTAAATGGAGTAATCCAGCCTTTTAATGCACAAACAGGTTATCCAACTCAATTTGCAACTGCCGAAGCTGTTTTTCATAAAGGGTCAAAAATGAATGGTTTGGTTGTATTTGAAAAACTAAAAAAAGGTACAGAACAATTAAAAAAAATCGGAATTAGTATGGATTTCTTAAAAGATAATATAGAACTTGCAGACGATAGTAAAATGAAACTTGAATACAATAGCGGCAAAATTACATTTTTAAATGCCTTGTTGATTAATTCTGCAGATTCAAATATTGTGGTCGACGAAAAGTCGTGGATTGACATTAATTCATATGAACATTTAATGACGGGAAGTATCAAGCTTTCAGCATCTCATTCAGCTACTGTAGAAAATCAGGTTGATAACGCTTTAAAACCTGCCATTGCAGTTGTTTTAACAAATGTACCGGCAAATTTGCGTTCAACGGCTGCAGCAAACTTAAAAGTTGAATCAATACGAAATAATGTACTAAAACCTGCACGAGATGAAAAAAACCTAATTACTCTGGGGTACAAAACATTTGGAAAATTATCCGGCCCAACAGTTTCTATCGTTAAGCCAGATTTTCCTTCAACAAAGGAAGTTGTGGCACAGGAAAGCAAAAAACTACAAGGCAGCGCAGATACTATAGTAAAAGAGCAGCTAAATAATGTTAAAAAGCAAGCGACAACTGCCGCTGAACAAGCTGTTAAAAAAGAAACCAGCAATGCAACTAATGCAGCGACGGAATCGGCAAAAACAGAGGCAACCAAAAAACTAAAAAAACTTTTTTAAATCTACATAAATAGAGGTGTCTTAAAAAGTATCACAGTGTGATATTGTCTTTATTTTAATTCACCTCGACTTTTTTTAACAGATTTCATCATGTCCGGTAACAGATATTGGTTCGTGAGGCCTGCCAAGAGCCTTGTGACTTTCGAAGCATACTTAATATTCTGTATAAAAATTCTGTGGTAAAAATTAAATGACAACTTTTAGACAACCTGTTAATTTTTAATATCCGGTTCGATAAAACTCCAGCGAATTTCTGGAAATTTATTTTTAATTTTAACTTCCAGGGTATTGATTGCTATACAAGCCTGTTTAATTGTTAATTTTTCGTTCATTCGAATTTTTGCCGAGAGCATAATTTGAGCTCCCATTTGCAGTGTAATTACATTGAATATTTCTAAAATATTTTTATCTTTTTTAATTTCATTTTCAATGAAACCTTGCAGTTCAGGATCGGCGCTTCGTCCAATGATCAACGCTTGAATACGTATCATTAGAAAAAAAGCTATGATCAATAAAATGATTCCAATGCAGATTGATCCAATAGCATCAAATATGGGGTTACCGGTTAAAATCGTCAATACAACAAATATAAAGGCCAAAATCAGACCCAAAATAGCTGCAGCGTCCTCGGCAAAAACAACCAAAAGCTCAGCGCTTCTTGTTGTCTTAATCCATTCTCCCAGTGATTTACCCAAACGGATTATTTTTATTTCTTTCATTGCCCCAGCCAGGCTAAACGATTCAAGGACAATAGAAACTCCTAAAATTATTAATGCAATCACGGGATTTGAAATTTCTTCAGGACTTTGGACTTTTTTAACTCCTTCATAAGCAGAAAATATTCCTCCCAGACTAAATAACATCATGGCGACAATAAAGCTCCAGAAGTAAATTGATTTTCCAAACCCAAAGGGGTGATCCTTTGTTGGCGGCTTTTGTGAATTCTTCATTCCAAAAAACAAAAGTATCTGGTTGCCGCAATCTGCAAGAGAATGAATGGTTTCAGCCAGCATACTTCCAGAGCCTGTTATAAAGGCGCCGATTCCCTTGGCAACGGCAATACCTAAATTAGCTGAAAATGCATATAAAATTGCTTTTGTTGAAGAAGTATGAGAGTCCATAATTAAAAAATGATTGTAGTAACATACAGTCAATTAGTAAAAAGACTTGTTTTATATTACTTTTTATTGGTATATTTAATAAAAATCTGAGGCTAAATGGATACGCATAAAAACATAAAGTTTAATATTGTTATAAATGAATATAAAGTTATGATCGTAATCTGGTCTATCTTAATCATTTTATCACTTTGCTGGAACATATATGCCGTAGAAAACGAAATTCAGGAAACAGCCGCTGCCGCGCTGAGGGCTAGCATCCATAAAGACTTAAGTATTCGTCTTTGGGGTACATCTCACGGGGGTGTTTATGTAAAACCAACACGGCATACTCCTCCCAATCCCTATCTTAACATTCCGAATAGAGATATTATGACAACAAATGGTCAACCCTTGACCTTGATGAATCCTGCATATATTTTACGCCAGATCCAGGAAGACTATCCTGAAGAGTTTGGAATGAAAACCCATCTCACCAGTCTGAAACTTCTTAATCCAAAAAACAAACCCGATGCATGGGAGGAAAATGCATTAAAAATTTTTAATACTGACCAAAGAGAACTCTTACAAGTTCAAAAAATTAACGGCAGGGAGTATTTAAGACTAATTCGCCCATTAATTGTAGAAGAAGGTTGTCTGAAATGTCATAACCATCAAGGATACAAGGTTGGCGATATTCGAGGAGGTATCAGCAGTAAAGCGCCGCTGGATTTTTTTAGAAAGGGACGGGAAAATAATATTGTTTATTTAATAATATCGCATCTTTTAATCTGGGTAACTGGCCTGGTTTCAATAATCGTATGGTATCGAAGAAATCAAAAACTCAGCGATGCCCGATCATTTACCGAAGAGCAACTGAAACGTTCAAACGAAGAAATTCAACAATTAAATGAAGTGCTGGAATTACGAGTAAAAAAGCGAACAGCCGAACTTGAATTTGTAAACAATGAACTGCAAACATTTTCTTATTCTGTTTCTCATGACCTTCGGACTCCACTTCGCGCAATTGACGGATTTTCATTGATCCTTTTGGAGAACTATTCCGGTAAACTTGATGAAGAAGGAATCCGTATTTTAAATATTGTTCGTAAAAATACAAAACACATGTCTGATTTAATCGATGATATTTTACATTTTTCAAGTACTGGTCAAACAGAATTATCGCGGTATGATGTTGATATAGAAGGTGTTGTAAATGATGTTCTTGAAAAAATTAAGCCGCAAATCAAAGATCATTCAACAAGTATTCATGTTGGTAATTTACCAAAAGCTTTTTGTGATCGGGCATTGATACATCAGGTGTTTGAAAATCTTGTTTTAAATGCAGTGAAATTTTCTTCAAAAGTCGAAAAAGCGCAAATTGATATCAGCGGTAAAATTGAAGGCAATCATATAATTTATCACGTCAGGGATAATGGCGCGGGTTTTGACATGAAATACATGGATAAATTATTTAATGTATTTAAACGCTTACATAGTCAAAATGAGTTTGAAGGAACAGGAATTGGTCTTGCTATTGTTAAACGCATTGTAAATCGACATGGGGGTAAAGTTTGGGCAGAAGGAGAGACTGGTAAAGGTGCAACTTTTTATTTTTCAATTCCATTAAAGAGTGTATTATTATAATAAGGGTAGATATAATTATGAAAGAACTTCGTATTTTACTATTGGAAGATAACCCTGTGGATGTTGAATTATTAATCCGCATATTGAAAAAAAATTCTATTTCATTTTCATTTTTATGTATAGATAATGAATCTGACTTTCAGAAAGCACTACGTGATTTTAAGCCTGATATTATCTTGTCTGATTATAATCTTCCTTTATATTCTGGTCTTGATGCGCTTAAATATGTAAATCAAAACTACCCGTTTATTCCGTTAATCGTAGTTTCCGGAGCAATCGGAGAAGAAAAGGCCATAGAATTACTTCAACTTGGAGCAAGAGATTATATACTTAAAGACAGACTTGTCCGACTGCCCGCCGCGATTAAAAGGATAATTCAAGAAGAGAATGACGCAAAAATTCGTATGGAGTATGAAATTCAATTGTATCAAAGCGAAGAACTTATACGAAATATTTTAAATTCAGCAAGCGATGCGATCATTGGTATGGATAGCGCTGGATTAATCACCACCTGGAATCCTGAAGCCGAGAAAATTTTTGGTTACAAGACTGATTATGCAATAGGTAAAAGTTTATCTGATTTAATTATTCCGCCGGAATTAAGAGAGGCGCATAAAAATGGTCTTAACCGGTTTTTAAAAACAGGCAAAAGTCATATTATAGGTAACCATATAGAAACCATTGCAATGCGCAGCGATCAGACAACATTTTCTGCAGAACTTACCATTTCTGTTATTCGCAATAAAGAAGAAACTTTTTTCAGCGCTTTTGTAAGGGATATTACCGAACGTAAAAATTCTGAAGACGCTTTGCGTGAAAGTGAACAACGTTATCGTTTATTGATTGAAAATTCTCCCATGTGTATTCACGAGATTAATCTACAGGGAAAAATCATTTCTATGAATAAAGCAGGTTTGGAAATGATGGATCTTGCCGACGAAGATGAGGCTAGAAAGCTTTTTTATCTTGATTCAGTAAGCGAGGTAGACAAAAATAGAATTGAAGAATTGCTTAATAAGTCATATATAGGTGAGACGTCTCATTTTGAATTTAAGTTTAACTCAAACCGATACCGGATACTTAAATCATGTTTTGTGCCATTAAAAAACAGAAACGGGACCATTGAAAAAATAATGGGAATAACGGAAGATATTACACAGAGAAAAATTCATGAAAATGTTTTACTGGAAAGTGAAAGCTATTTTCGTCAACTGGCAGATTTCGATGCGCTCACCAAATTGCCAAATCGGAGACTCTTAAATGACCGTCTTGGTCAGGCAATGGTTGCAGGAAAAAGAAGCGGAAAATATAGCGCAGTTATGTTTCTAGATCTTGATAAATTTAAACCGCTTAATGATAAATACGGGCACAATGCAGGTGATATGTTACTTGTTGAAGTCGCTCAGCGCATCAACAGCTGTGTTCGAGAAATTGATACTGTTTCACGTTTTGGCGGCGACGAATTTATCATAATGCTCACCGAATTAGATACGAATAAGGAAAAAGCAGAAAATATTGCATCGATCATTGCCGATAAAATTAGACTTAAACTTGCAGAACCACACAAGTTCCTTTACAAACAAGAAAACTTAAAAGAAATTACGATTGAGTATCAATGTACCTCCAGTATTGGGGTTGTGATGTTTTACAATCATGAAAATAGCGCTGAAGACATATTAAAATGGGCAGATATTGCAATGTACCAGGCCAAGGCTGAAGGTCGAAACAGGGTAAGTTTCTATAATGAACATCTTCAGAACGCCTCTTGAATATTTTTTAAACCTTACCGATGTACTTTTTTTCCAAATTTTAAAATATTTTTTATTTATATGTAAAATATCTCAAAAAAAGTGAATAATGAATGTGAGTACAATTGATATCTTTAAGGATATTGATTTTCGGGAGGAAAAAAATGAAAGATTCATCTTTGAATAAAGTGTTTGACAATAGAGTTCAAATCCGACATAATGTTTCAGGTAAATTGTCTGAGGGGCAGAGTCAAACACCCAAATCAACGGCATTAAATATCGAGGAAAAAATGAACCCAAAAACTGCAACTGTAAATAATGATAAATCCAAGGCTCTTGACCAAGCCTTATTAAATATTGAGAAACAATTTGGAAAAGGCGCCGTAATTAAAATGGGTGGCAACTACAAAGCAAATATTGAAGCCATTTCTACTGGTTCATTACCCCTTGACCTTGCTCTTGGTATTGGCGGGTTCCCTCGTGGTCGCGTGATTGAAGTTTACGGTCCCGAATCATCTGGTAAGACAACGCTTACATTACATGCCATCGCTGAAGCCCAAAAACTTGGCGGTATGGCCGCTTTCATTGATGCTGAACATGCTCTGGATCCATCTTACGCAAAAAGACTCGGCGTTAATGTTGATGAACTCCTTGTTTCTCAACCTGATTCCGGTGAACAGGCCCTTGAGATTGCAGAAGCTTTGATTCGTTCAAATGCACTTGATATAATAGTCATTGACTCTGTAGCTGCATTGGTGCCACGAGCAGAAATTGAAGGCGACATGGGCGACGCTCATATGGGTCTTCAAGCTCGTCTAATGAGCCAGGCTCTTAGAAAACTAACCGGAGCAATTCAAAAAAGCAATACAATTCTTGTATTTATTAATCAAATCCGAATGAAAATAGGAGTTATGTTTGGTTCGCCGGAAACTACTACCGGCGGAAATGCATTAAAATTTTATGCCTCGGTACGTCTTGATATTCGCAGAATTGAATCACTTACAAAAGGAGAAGATGTAATTGGCGGAAGAGTTCGTGTAAAAGTTGTTAAAAATAAAGTAGCTCCTCCATTTCGTAAAGTTGAATTTGACGTGTATTTTGACAAAGGCATATCCAGAGAAGCATGTGTACTTGATGAAGCTGTTAATTTTAGTTTAATTGCTAAATCAGGAACATGGTATTCTTATGGCGAAACGCGTATGGGCCAGGGAAAAGAGAATGCTCGACAATTTCTCATTCAAAATCCGGATGTTACCAACAAGCTTGAACTTGAAATTCGAAAACTTGCGGCAGAAAATTTAATTCCGGTTGTAAATGAGAAAATCACTGATAAAGCAGAATCACAAGGCGCAGAAATTCTCGTTGAAAAAGAAGTCGGTTAAACCTCCAAGTTCATCGATACCCGAATAAAAGTGAGCCAATGCGAATTTCAGTGGCTCCATGTTCGATGGCTATTTTATAATCATGACTCATTCCCATTGAAAGACGGGGTAAGTCGATTTTAAGATGATCTTGTACTTCGTCTCGAATGGTTGCTAAACGTGAAAACGATACTTTAGTATCTTCGATATAAGCAGGGTTATTGATGTCGTAGCTTATAGCTGGTGTCGGGCCCATTGTCATAAGTCCTTCCAGTTTTACGTTTTCAAATGTAGTACATAATTTTACCAGACGAAAAATTTCATCTTTTTCTTTATATGTAAGACCTCCCTTTTGTTCTTCGCCTGTGCAATTCACTTGCAGCAAAAGACTTAGCGGGGTCGCATTGTTCCAACGTTCATTTATTTTTTGTAAAGTTTCTGCTGAAGATAAAGTATCAAGTGAATCCACATTACTTGTTAAAAATTTTACTTTATTTACCTGCAATGTCCCGATCAGATGGATCTTAAGTTTTTGTCTGGCAGCCGGATAAACCTGGTTTTTTCTGCATAGTTCCTGAATACGGTTTTCTCCAATATGATCAATCCCTATATTTAAACACAATTCATATATTGACTCAGGGTGGGTTTTCGTTACTCCGATAATTTTTATATCACGGTCAGTAATTTGTTTTATTTCTTTTTTTAAATTCTCCAAGTTATTCCTGGCAACCTGTTCAGTTATCATAATGAATAAAAATAAATTATTTTAAAAATGGATTTACATCTTTTTCGGTAATCATGCCGACAAATTTACGTTTCACATACCATTGCCCGTTAACATTTCTATATAAAATAAAAGTTTCTGGAAAACCGGTTAAGCCATAGTTTTTTAAATCTTTTGTTCGTGCGACGTAGGTAGGATAATCAAGTTTGTATGCTTGACTGAATTTATAAATTTCAGGCGCAATTAAATTTACATCGACAACTTCTTCATCAGATAACGATGAAAGCCTTGATCCAATTCCGATAAATTTAATGTTCTTTTTTAACTGAATGTTTTGGTATATTTTTTTTAAATCAGGAACTTCAATTATACATGGTTTACAATCTGGAGCAAAAAAATTAATCAAAAGAGTATCATATTGATTGTCAACGGTTTGCAAACTAAAATTATTTTTTACATCTTTACTAAGTACGCCGTTTTTCTCAAGAAGTGGAAACTCCCCGACTGGATTCCAGAAATTAGTGGGAGCTTTGCAATATCCGGCAAAAACGATCATTAAAACCAATAATTTTTTCATAAGTACTTTGATTTATTTGCGAATCAAATTGTCAAACTTATAGTCAAAAGATCGGGAGGAGAGGGGCAAATTCATGTGTCATATGCATTATCATTGACAACAGCACCTTGAAATGCAGGCAGGGTTAATGAAAAAAATATATTTTATTACTTTTATATGGTTTGCTTTAATTATAAACTGCGCGCCAAGGGACAATGCCCTGAGAAAAATTGCAGATAACGGTACTATAAACCCTGATGGCGCTCTCATCAGTACCGCTACAATTGAAATTGATGCCTCTGAAAAATACGTTTGGGATATAATCACGAACATTCCTGATTGGCCAAACTGGAATCCCGAAATTACAAAATCACTTGCTAATGGAATTACTTTCAAAGGCGATAATTTTGCATGGAGATGGGGAAAAAAAATAAATTCTTCAGTGCATTATTTTGATCCCCCTGAAAAACTGGCATGGTTTTCAAAGTCAATGGCATATCGCTCTATAATTGTCTGGAAACTGGAATCGCTTGGTAAAAACAAGACCAGAGTTACTTTATCTGAATCCAGAGATGGTTTTTTTATGAATTTTTTATCTTCAAAAAAGCACAAACAATTACTGGTGAATTGGTTAAATGATTTAAAAAACCGGTCAGAAGTTGTCCGTTTTTAAATAAAGGAAGCCCCTCTTAGTCTGCTTCAATAAGGTTGTATTGAGTCAAAATAAAATCAACTTGCTAATGACTATTTTGAAGTCATGGTCATGACTCCATCCCAGTCAAGCGGAACACCATTCGCAATAAAATAATTACTTCTTTGAATGTAAATTTTTACAAGTTCATCGTTATTATTTAGTGCAAATAATTCATTTAATATAACGAGAGATTTATCGAAATTTTTTAATAAATACAGGTGGATCGCTTCATTTAATTTATCTCTTGTTTTTATTTTCCATTCGATAACATCTTCTTCATCGCCGTCAAATACTTCGTAAATAGAAACCGGTTCTTTTTTACCTTTTACACGAATTTTATCAAGAAGCCTAACCGAATAATTTGCAGAATCTTTTAAGTTATTTAATGTATCTTCACTGATCACAATACCTGCTTTATAGACTTTGGTCGCTCCTTCCAGTCTTGAAGCTAGATTTACAGAATCTGAAATAACGGTTCCGTTCATTCTTTCTGACTCGCCCACCGTACCAAGCATGAGCTTTCCTGTATGAATACCAATTCCTATAGCCAGTGGTTTGTAACCTGCTTTTGCACGTTCTTCGTTGTACTCCCGAACCCTGCGTTGCATTTGAATCCCGCTTAAAACCGCATCATCTGCCTGAATGGGGAAAAGAGCCATTACTGCGTCGCCAATATACTTATCAATAATACCATTATTATTGCGAATCACTGGCCCTACCCTTCTAAGATAGGCATTGATAAAATTAAAATTTTCTCGCGGCGTCATACTTTCTGAAAGCACAGTAAAAGAACGTATATCAGAGAATAAAATGGACATTTCTTCCTGCACCTGATCGCCAAGTTTGACATCAATGATGCTTTCTTTGCCAAGAAGCTTTAAAAATGTATGCGGTACAAAGTGATTGTACGCGGTTAAAAGTTGTTCGAGATGGCGGGCATAATCCTGTATGGTTTGTGCCATAACGTTAAAACTTGAGCCAAGTTGACCAACCTCGTCTTTGGTTAAAACTCTTGCGCGTGATTCAAACTTTTTACTGGCAAAATCTTTTGTAACGCGAGTAAGTTCAATAATTCCGCTGGTAATGACGGTTCCTGAAAAAAATGAAGCAACAAATGCAATGATGATACTGACAAGAATTACAATTAATGACAATAAGGTCGATTTTTCTAAAGCATTTTTAATGTTTTTGTCGCTCATATCTACTCCAATGATTCCAAGAAATGTTTTACCGTCTTTGTCGTATAATGGAGCATATGCTGAGATCGCACTTATATTATACTCTTGATCGTATGTAAGTTCATCTTCAACAATTGGTTTTTTTTCTGCGATAGCTTTTTTTAAGTATCTCATCTCATTTGCAGATATATCGAACTCCTGAGCAAAATGTGATATTTCTTCAGTTGCTTTGCCCTTTTCTTTTGCCTCGGCAATTAAACTCAGTGCATCAGCGTCTACAACAAAGCGTGAAATTTTTGGATTTTTATCTGGAATCATTATATACGCATATCGAATGATACCCTTTTCAACGTTGCGTATTAAATTTAATTGATTTGAAATGAGCTTATAATCGTCGGATTGCTCAATTTCTTTAATTTCAGATTCACTTAAATCAGGAGACACTTGCTCATACAACCTTTTATAAGCAGGTATATTTATGGAAGTTGCTCCAAGTTTAGCAATGTCTAAAATTCGTCCTTTCAGCTCACCCTTTAGTGAGTTTTTTATCAATGTATAAGATATACCTGATGATACTCCGACTATTACAGCAGTAATGATTGAGAAAATTAAAATAATTTTTGTACGTATGCTCATTTACGGGGGTTATGTCTTTTTGAAACCTGACCGTCAAGCAGTAATTTAATTGCATAATTGCTCGTTCATTGTTTTCTCAATGATTAACTTTAAAAACAGCGTCGTAAATTGTTCGTATTTAAATTTTGCTTACGATAACAAATCTGAGGGGGAAAGTCAGACCATGGCTGACTTGTGGGGGAGCTGTGCTTCCCCATTAAAATAAATCAATTTTACAATTTTCTTGAATTACTGTTGACGGGTCTGATCGAATTCTAAATCTATTTTAAACCAAGTGAGTAAAGTATTACATTCAGCATCTTCAGACAAAGAAAAGTCTAAAATCGCATTAAAGCTTGTTGTCGGCGCAATTGGCGTTGTTTATGGAGACATTGGTACAAGTCCTTTGTATGCTTTTCGTGAAGCTTTTCACGGCAATAATGCCATCGAAGTTCAAACGCAAAATGTTTTTGGCGTACTTTCTATTATATTCTGGATCATCACATTTGTTGTTACCGTTAAATATTTAACGTTTGTTATGCGGGCTGATAATGGCGGTGAAGGCGGAATTCTTGCTTTGCTGGCCATTTTAGGGCTTAAAAACAAATCAGGTAAAAAAAATGCATTTTTTTTAATTGCCATCGGCTTGTTTGGCTCGGCACTACTTTATGGCGATGGCGTAATTACGCCGGCTATTTCTGTTTTAAGCGCTGTCGAAGGGCTTGAAGTCGTTGCTCCCCAGCTTCATCATTTTATCGTTCCCATCACAATAGCCATTTTAATACCGCTTTTTATCGTACAAAAACATGGAACAGCTAAAATGGGCATGTTATTTGGACCAGTTACTTTGATCTGGTTTTTTGTGTTGTTTGTTGCAGGTGTTGCATCGGTATCCCAAACGCCTGAAATTTTATTATCATTAAACCCTGTCTATGCCTATCAATTTCTTCTTGAACATGGAAGTACGGTCTTACCCGTTTTAAGTATGATTTTTTTAGTAATTACCGGAACTGAAGCTCTTTATTCTGACATGGGTCACTTTGGCGTAAAACCAATTAAAAAAGGATGGTATTATATTGTACTGCCTTCATTGATAATGAATTATCTTGGTCAGGGAGCTTTACTTTTAAGAAATCCGGAAGCATCAACAAATCCTTTTTTTAATTTATTTCCACATTGGATGTTAATTCCAGCAATTATCCTTGCGAGCATGGCCACCATCATTGCTTCACAAGCTCTTATTTCTGCATCATTTTCTTTAACCCATCAGGCTGTACAACTTGGATACCTTCCGCGTTTTACAATTGAGCATACGTCAGAAGAAATGGCTGGGCAAATTTACATTCCAGAGGTAAATACATTTTTAATGATCGCCTGCATAACCCTTGTACTGATTTTTCAAAGCTCAGGTAATCTGGCTGATGCCTATGGTATGGCTGTAATTTGTACAATGATGATCACGAGCCTGCTTTTTTACAATGTAGCCCGCGAGCACTTAAAGTGGGGTAAATTTAAAGCAGGCCTGCTGCTAATATTTTTTTTATCCATTGAAATACCCTTTTTCGCTGCAAACATTATGAAACTTTTACATGGGGCATGGATACCTCTTTTAATTGCTTCATTGATTTACCTGATCATGATTGCATGGAAAACCGGCCGAAAAAGACTTTATGACGATTATCATTCCAAGGTAATTTCCATGACCGATTTTCTGGCAGACATAGCTAAAATAAAACCTGTTCGAATCAAAGGAAGCGCGGTATTCATGACCAGCAATATTCGCGGAGTTCCTTTACTGTTACTTCATAATTTAACCCACAATCATGTTTTGCATGAACAAGTGATTTTACTTTCTATAATAACAGAAGAGATTCCCCGCGTTGATGACTCTGAAAGATATTTTATCAAGAAATTACGACATGGATTTTATAGAATCATTGCGCATTATGGATATATGGAAGATCCCAACATTCCCAAGTTAATCGAAAGCCTGGCGTATGAAGCTGATATAATGCACATTGATGTTCACACCACTACATTTTTTCTTGGTCGAGAAGCTCTTCTCTTAAAAAAAAGAGGTGGGTTTTTATATTTCAAGTTACGCATATTTACTTTTTTAAATAGAAATATGCTCGATGCAACCAGATATTTTAAACTTCCGCCAGACAGAGTAATTGAAATTGGACGACAGGTGATCATTTAATTTATAATTTATTTTCTGCAGGATAAACAATTTTAAATTGAGAAGCTTTTTGAAGATTGTTTTGCCGATGAGCCCGATAATCAGCCCATGTATAGAGTGCGATTTTCTGGACTTTGATGGAAATCTCAAAAGGCGGAATTTGTTTTATTTTTTTTAAAAGTTCTTCTTTCTTGATTAACGTTATGTTACGGTCTGGCCTGGCAATTGTAACGTGCGGTAAAAAATTTCGGTTATCTGCTTTAACCTCGGCTGATTTTAAAATACGATCCCTGAATTGACTGACCGGTTCAAGAAATTTTTTTACCGGCGCATCTTGAAAGTCCAGACAGATAGCGCTAAAACGTTTTTCGGATGGCAGAACAATGATTCCTCTGGAATCCAGAATTACCGGTTCAATGTTAAAATTTTTAATACAATCTGTTATGTTATCGATAAATTTTAAATTTAAATTCCCCAGAAAAGCAATCGTCATATGTAAATCATCCGGCTGAAAGATCTTTAAATCTCGCGGCATTTGTGAAATAAGAAAATTAAACCAATTACCTTGATCAACCTTAAACGCTACAAACCAGTTTGCCATTAAATTCTTAATTTATGCAAGACCATCTCGGTCAAATCAATTTTGTTTAATTGCAAGTCTAAAAATCAGGCGGATTATCAAAAGGATTTTATCCTTTTCTTTTTATCCCGCATCTCCTTTATGGAGTTAATGAATAAAAAAATATTATACAGTATTGGCGCAATTGTTTTTGTAATTTATTATATTTTTGCATCTTTTAATCATGTGATTACGGAATTTTTCTGGTTTCAAAGCCTCCATTTCGAAAAAGTTTACTGGCGAATTTTTAATGTCAAAATGTTGATTTCTTCAGCGGTTTTTATTTTGTATTTTGGTTCTATTTATTTAAACCTTAAAATTGCGCTTTCAGCAACAAAAAACAAGGCTTTTCAAATCAGGTTAAACCAAATAACATCGATAGACTTCAACAAGATTGTCAATATTGGGGCGATCTTGATCAGCGCTTTTTTTGCCTTTGTTGCCGCAAGCCCTGCATCTGGCTTATGGGATGAACTTTTAAAATATCAAAATTCTACTGCATTTAATATTAAAGATCCGGTATTTCAAAAAGACCTTGCCTTTTATTTTTTTAAACTCCCTCTAATTACATATTTAAAAAATATTTTAATCAGTCTTGTAATTTTATCTCTTACGGCAAGCGGTGTAGTTTATTTTTTTAAAGGCGCTATTCAACTTGTCAAGGGATGGTACCATAATTTTAATCGAAATTTAAAAATTCATGTCGGGGCGCTTTTAGCAATTTTATTTCTGCTTTTTAGTTTACATTTCTGGCTGCTTCGATACAATATTCTTTATTCTAATAACGGAATTTCTACCGGCGCCGGCTATACAGATACTCATACTCGCCTTTTTGGTTATAACCTCATGTCTTTTTTATTTTTACTGTCGGTACCCTTGGTCATCTACACCGTGTTTTCAAATCGTGTCCGGCCTTTCTTGATCGGGATGACAACTATCGGGGCATCCGTCGTTGTATTTCTTGTTTTTATTCCATTTTTTCAACAAAATTTTATCGTTGCCCCCTATGAACTTGAAAAAGAAAAACCTTATATTATTAACCGAATTGATTTTACCAGAAAAGCCTACGGACTCGATCATGTGACCAAAGCAGAATATCCGCTGGACAACACTCTTACCGAGAAAGATCTTTCAAATTACCGTAGTACATTTGAAAACATTCGTCTCTGGGACTGGCGCCCGTTGCTAAATACATATCGGCAACTTCAGGAACTTCGACGGTATTATACTTTTGATGATGTCGACGTTGACAGATACTACATTGACGGAAATTACAGACAAGTAATGCTCTCGGTTCGCGAACTTGCATACGACCAAATGCCGGATAACGGAAAAACCTGGGTCAACCAGAGACTCCGTTATACGCATGGTTATGGTCTGGTGGCAAGCCCTGTAGACCGAGTCACTAAAGAAGGTCTGCCGGAGTTAATCATTAAAAATATTCCTCCCGTTTCGGTTCCCGATCTGGCGGTCGACCGCCCTGGGATTTATTATGGCGAAAGAACCGACGACTATATTTTTACAGGAACAAGTATGGATGAATTTGATTATCCGCTTGGCGAAGACAATAAAGATACCAGATATTCCGGCACAGGCGGAGTAAAAATCAATTCATTTTGGAAACGCATTTTGTATGCCATTGAAAATAAAAGCATAAAAATTCTCATCTCAAAGTATTTTACAAATGAAACAAAAATACTGTATAATCGAAATATAAAAGAAATCGTCAGCAAAATTGCTCCTTTTTTAAAATACGACCACGACCCTTATATCATTATTGTCAGCGGGAAATTAAAATGGATCATTGATGCCTACACTGTTTCTGATCAATATCCCTATGCGCATCCGGCAGCTCAGGGAGTAAACTATATTCGAAACTCGGTAAAAGTTGTCATCGATGCTTATGACGGCGAAACAGATTTCTATGTTATCGATAGTGAAGACCCTGTAATTCAGACATACGCAAAAATTTTTCCACAACTATTTAAGAACGCTACAGATGTTCCTGAAGATGTAAGAAAACACTTTCGATATCCGATTGATCTGTTTACGTTACAATCAAAAATCTTTTTATCATATCACATGACCCAGCCTGAAATATTTTATAATCAGGAAGATTTATGGAGATTTCCCAATGAAATTTACGAAGGTCAGGAGCAAAGTCTGGATCCTTACTATACGATCATGCAGTTAAATGGAAAATCAGAAGAATCGTTATTAATTCTTCCGTTTACCACATCAAACAAAAATAACATGATCGCCTGGCTGGCAGCAGGTTCTGACGGTAACAATTATGGAAAACTCAGTCTTTATGAGTTCCCTAAAAAAGAACTTGTGTATGGTCCAATGCAAATTGAAGCGCGTATTGATCAAACTCCCGAAATTTCTGAAGTTTTGACGCTCTGGAATCAGCAGGGATCATCAGTGATTCGCGGAAACATGCTGGTGATACCGATCAATCATACGCTGTTGTATGTGGAACCGCTCTACCTGCAGGCTGAAAAAAGCAGAATGCCGGAATTAAAAAGAGTTATTGTATCTTATCAAAACCAGATAGTAATGAAAGAAACCCTTGAAGAAAGTCTTCGGGCAGTTTTTAATGTATCGGGAATGAGCAGAAATTTAACAGATTCTGCTGATAAAGATATCTCTTCTCTGGCAACTCAGGCTGTTGATGAATTTCGAAACGGCGAAAAAGCACTGCAAAGCGGAGACTGGGCAGAATACGGAAGGCGTCAAAAGGCTTTAAGTACGATTTTACATCAAATTGAGAGACGATCGAAGAAATGACATTAATTAGTGGCGAGCAAATTGCTGCAAAAATTCGCCGCTGTTAAAGTGTTTGTCGATGAGCGGGGCGTTGATATCTCTTAATCTGCTGACAGATTCAATGAAAAGATTCACGTCCTGTTCCCATTTTTCTTTTAAAAATTCGTTCACCACTTGAATCTGGTTATTGTTTAAGGCATCCACTATGTCGGATATATCTGTATCCATAAAATACTTATCGGTAAGTATGGAAAAATATTTAGACTTTGAATTGAACAATTCATGTAGAAAAGAGATGGTTATGGTTAAGCGATGATCAGTCTGTTAATTGTAAGGCGAGAATTTGTTCACGATTTTGAATAAATATCTCATCGCCTTGAATCGTGACGTTTTCTATTTGTATTTTCTTTTCATAAATTTTATGCGGATTAAAGATATAAATGCCGGCTGAATTCCATGCAACCAAACCTTTTTTGGCGGGATAAATTCTCCAATCTTCAATATTTGAATCTTCATTAGCTATCACTGCCTGATGTAATATTTTACCGGTTATGTCAAAGGCCAAAACAACCAGTGATTTTTTCTCCGGCAATAAAACAATGCCGTATTCATCGCTCAATCCGATAGGTAAAGTAGATGTGTATCTATCCAGAAGAGGAAGTGAAAATTTCCAGTCGATGGAGACGTTTTTTCCTGTTTTAATTTCACCTACCCTGAGAAGGTCGACCATCATACTTTTATCAGAGCTTTCAACCTGTGCTGCAATATAAAGTTTATGAAAATTACAGGCAATCGATTTTGTCAGGGCTCCTGTACTTACTCGAAATTCATTTTTTTTCGTAGGATCATAAAACGCGATATTCCCGTCCAAAAAACCAAGGCAGACTTGAATTTCACTTGAAGAGGGATCATTTGAGAACTGGTAATTGATGAGCAAAGTTCCTTCCAAACTGCCCATGACACTTAAATCCGGAAGCAGAAAAAACGCGCGTGAATGGTCGCCTGTCATCGATAAAATATATTTTCCCGATGGAAATGCCTTAAGATAATGACTGCTTTTTCTCGACCATAAAAACTGACCGTCCTGATCGTAAAATAAGGCATGAGTACCAAGTCTTGGGTACCAGAGGTAAAATGATCCGTTTTCAGGATAGGTTATAAAACCATCTTTGTCGGGAGCATAATCCGGATTTTCTTTTTTTAAAACATCTTTATCAAGGGGCATTTTAAAAGCTAGTCTAAGGTTTCCGGTTTTATCAAGTTTATTGATTTCATATTGATGCGAAGAATTAAAATTACCCGAAACAGGCAGATGATATACATAATCATGTAAATCATAATTCATCGTGGTATTTATAACATTTTTTGTTTTTATTTCATAATTAAAAACAGGATTTATCGACGTAGGAGTGTTTATTTTAATAATGGGAACATGAAGCATTACAAGAAAAAAAACCAGTCCCGAAATTACTTTAATCACGCCGTTCATTACTTTTGTGTTTGTGCGCTCATTTCTCTTTCAAGTTTTTTTCTCGCACGAATAACATCTATATACGAACCAAATTTTTCTTTGAACTGATCATATGAATAAATCAGATATTCATAACCCTGCTCCGTTAAAAATAACTGCCGATTATGACTAAATCTCTCTTCTGACGATTCATTGGTTATCACAGAATAAAAAATTGCCTGATTGCCTTCGCTTTTTGGCCTTAAAATTCGACCAAGTCGCTGCGCTTCTTCCTGACGGCTGCCGAAGGTACCGCTTAACTGAATAGCAATGTTGGCATCGGGCAGGTCAATAGAAAAGTTTGCCACCTTGGAAACGACCAATGCGTTGATTTTTTTATTGCGAAACAAGTGGTACAAATGAGATCGTTCATTTAATGGAGTTTTACCTGTAATTAGAGGCAGCTTGAATCGCTCTGATACTTTTTGAAGCTGGTTTAAGTATTGTCCAATGATGAGAACTTGATCATTTTTATGATTGTGTAAAAGTACGCCAATGATGCGCAGTTTTTCGGGATTCTCGGAAGAGAATCTAAATTTTTCACGATCGTCGGCGATAGAGTACATACCTCTCATCATGGATCGCATGGGCACTCGAATTTCAATACAATGAGCCTGAGCAATCCATGATTTTTTTTCAAGTTCTTTCCAGGGCACATCAATTTTCTTGGGACCAATCAGTGAGAATACATCTTCTTCAAGGCCGTCTTCTCGCACAAGGGTGGCCGTAAGTCCCAGCCTTCTTTTAGCCTGAAGTTCACTGGTCATTCTAAAAACTGGCGCAGGCAGTAAATGCACCTCATCGTATAAAATCAAGCCCCAGTTGTTTGAACCAAAAAGATGAAAGTGGGTAAACTCCCCTCCCTTTTTCTTTCTGTGGGTTAAAATGTTATATGTTGCGATGGTGATGGGTTTAATTTCTTTTTTATCGCCGGAATATTCTCCGATATCCTCAATGGGAACATTGGTTTTATCAAGAATTTCATCGCGCCACTGTCGAATAGAAAGCGTATTGGTAACCAGAATCAGGGTTTGTGTTCCTACCTTTTGCATAGCGCCGATTCCAACGATGGTTTTTCCGGCGCCGCATGGTAAAACAACAACACCGGAACCGCCCTCAAGAGAGCCGTTTGCATAAAAGGCATCGATGGCATTACCTTGATAATCTCTTATGATAAAGTCATGGCCGCTGACCGTTTTCTCTCGCAGGTTAAATTTGTATTCGTTACCCGGATCATAGCCGGCAATATCTTCAACAGGAAAGCCCAGTTTTATAAGAGCCTGTTTAATATGACCGCGAAAATCGTTTTGAATAAAAAGGCTATTGTCGTCTTTTTTACCTTCAATAAACGGTTGAATTTTTTTACTTCGAAATATTTCTTTAATGTAGTTTGGATCTTTCGAATAAATGATTAAATTACCCTGCTCGTCGCGCTGCAATTTTAACTTACCGTAGCGGGAAATTTGTCGGGTAATTTCTGCGTTAATATTTTGCGGAACGGGGTATTTTGAATATTTATAAAGAGCATCGATGATTTCTTCGGCAGTAAGACGACTTGCGGCTGCATTCCATAAAGACAGTGGGGTGATTCGATAAGTGTGCAGGTATTCAGGCGATTTTTCAAGTTCGGCAAATTTGTTTACGATATCTCTGGCATCTTCAAAAACTGGATTATCGACTTCCAATAAAAGAGTTTTATCCGATTGGACAATCAAGGGTTTTAAATCTAATTCCATTATTTACTCCGGAGCTTTGAAAAGGGGTTGTTCCCAAAAGACCATATGGGTCTTCTACCCCTGCAGCAAAATTCTTGTCTTAAACAACCTCAGAAAAACGAGATTGAATTTTGCAATGATCCAGTCTGGAAGTGCCAAATTCTGAATCGCCCTGTCAAGTCTTTAAAACATGAGTTATGGATCGCCAGCGGCTACTTTTTGTTAAAAAGTAACCGCCCCCAGTGGATTTGGCGCTGGACGTATTTAATTAAATCAGAATTTCTCATGGTGTAACCAGTCCCTAAAAAATAGTATCTAAACAAAAACGATAGACAATATATCTATAAGATATATCTTGCAGATATACCAACATGAAGCGTGACAATAAAACAAAATACGCGCTGCTGGGCGTGCTGAGTCAGTATGAAGGCAGCGGCTATGATATTAAAAAATTTATTGAAGTCAGCATCGGATATTTCTGGAAAGAAAGTTTTGGTCAAATTTATCCAAATTTAAAAAAATTGGAAACCGAAGGTTTAATCACATCGCGCTCGGTAACAGATCAAAAGGGTTCAAATAAAATCATATATAACATCACAGACACCGGTCGCGCAAAACTTAAAAGCTGGTTAAAGCTTCCCGTTGAAAACGCCAACTATAGAAATGAATTGCTGTTAAAACTTTTTTTTGGCAGCCAAATGAGCCCTCAGGACATTTTAAGCCATCTGGGTGCAAAAAAAAATACACTTGAAAAAACCTTAAAGGAATATAAAAAAATTGAAAAAAACCTTGTCGCCGATGGGTACCAGACTCCTGACCAGCCCTTTTGGCTGATCACATTAAACTATGGTATTCGCTCTACTAAAGCCGAATTGGAATGGATAAATACGGTACAGGAAAATATAAAAACAAAATTTAAAGGGGGTAAGTAACCCCCTCGCAACGTTTGCCTTGGCAAACTTAGCTACCCCCGACGCATGACCGCAGAAGTGAATATAATATGGAGAATATATGAACAAGCAAGAGAAAAAAGTAGTTATTATCGGAGCTGGTATCGCTGGTCTTTCGGCAGGCTCCTATCTGGCCAGAAACGGATTTGACGTAGAAATTTTAGAAATGCACGATATTGCGGGAGGTCAATGTACATCGTGGAAAAATGGAAAGTTTACATTTGATGGCTGCATCCACTGGTTAATTGGTTCAGCATATATGAATCACCTCTGGAACGAATTAGGAGCTCTTGAAGATATTGAGATCATTAATCATGATCGTTATTCAACCGTTCATTTTCCAGACGGCCAAACTTTGACATTTTACACAGATCCGGATAAACTCGAAGCCGAGTTGCTGAGGTTTTCTCCAGGCGATAAAAATGAAATTCGAAATTTTATTCGTACAATTCGTAAAATGTCTAAATTAAAAATGATAGATCCAGATGCTGCCATTGGAGAGAAATCCTTTAAGGATTTATTTGTTTTAATTAAATTTATATCTGGTTTTATTCCTCATTTAAAATGGTTTAAAATCAGCGCTAAAGAATACAGCGAAAAATTTTCAAAACCAGAATTAAAAACAGCAATTCAAAACCTGTTTGCGCCTGATTTTGCCATGCTTTTTAACTTGTTTACTTTTGTCTGGCTTTCTCAGGGCAATGCCGGATATCCTGTCGGCGGATCGTTAAACTTTTCCAACAATATAGCAGCCAACTGCTTAAAACATGGCGCTAAAATTCGATATAAATCCAGTGTTAAAAAAATTCTGGTGGAAAAATCAAAAGATGCTGACAAAGCCGCTGGGGTTGAACTGGAAAATGGAAGCATCATCAAAGCCGATTACGTGATATCGGCGGCCGACGGCAGAACAACGATTGATCAAATGCTTGACAGAAAATATCATCACCCCAAATTGCAAAAAGCATGGGAGATATTACCGCCTTTCGATCCGTTATTTTATATTTCACTGGGAATCAATGGAAAACTGGATGATCCTCCGTCTGTATCAGGAAGCGCCATTGTATTTAAAGAAGCCTTTGATACTGGCGGAAAAAAAGTAAATTCGGTGTTGCTCCACAGTATGGCCTTTGATGAGACTCTTGCTCCTGAAGGAAAAAGCTGTCTGGAAATCATGTGTACAACCGATTTTGATTTCTGGAATAATCTTAAAAATGAAAGTAGTGAAAAATACAAAAAAGAAAAAAAACATATTGCCGACAAACTTATAAATATCATAGATCGCGATTATTTTCCAGGTTTTAAAAGCAAAATTGAAAAAATTGACATCGCCACTCCAACAACATGGGTTCGTTATACAGGCGTTTATCGCGGTGCCTTTGAAGGTTTGCAGATGACAACAGACACCATAAAGGTTGGGATGAGTCTTCCCAAGCAGCTTCAGGGGTTAAATAATTTTTACCTTTGCGGTCAATGGGTTGAACCCGGCGGTGGTCTGCCGCCAGCAGCATTTTCGGGAAAAAATGTTGCTGCGATAATTACAAAGGCCGAGGGTAAAAAATTTAAGGCATAATAATGGCACGCCAGGCACTTTTAAATTGAGTTACTCTTGCCCTGCTTTATTATTCAGAAAATACGATTGACGAAGCTGATCTAAATAAAACGCATCGTTATGGCATCAAAAACAAAAAGTAAAAAATCTAATCTTAAAAAAACAAGTAAGCCTGCCGCTTTAACGTCGATTCAGTTTTTAGACTCCATACTTTTAAAAATAATAAGCTGGTGGATGCATCATAAAGAAAAACCGGACAAGGTAAATTCCACCGTCGATATTTTGCAAAAGTGGCGAAAATTAATACTTGAAGTAATATTTCTAACTTTTATTTTATCAACTTCCCTTATTTTATACATAAAGGTCACCGAAGATAAAATCATCATTGAACCTTTTGATGTTCCGCCAAAGCTGGTTGAACTTGGTTATACGAAAGATACACTTGCGTCTACGCTGCGTGATCAAATGGATTTTATTACCGAGAATGCTTTTTTTCAGTTGAAAACAAAAGAATTGATTGGTAAATCCAATGACAATCTTTCCAAAGTGGAAGTTGCCGGTCTTGGGTTTTCAATCGACAGCATCATTCAGGAAATTAAAACATTTATCGGTCATAAGGACATTAGAATCAGCGGCGAGGTCATTTATGATAATCAAAATGTTACTGTCATTGTTCGCAAAAATTACAGGGAGATTTCTTCTATAACCGGAAAGGTCAGCGAAATAAGACCTGTTCTGGCATCCATGGCGGAAGCTGTTGAAAAACAACTTTATCCGCATATTCTTGCCATGTACTATTATAATCAAAATCGGCCATTTGCAGAGATCGAAAACCTCATAAAGTACACCCTTCAAAAGGGGAATTTGGAACAAAAAGGATACATACATTTGTTAAAAGCCTTGATGTTTCTGGAAGTTAAAATGCTCGAACCATCAATTGAGGAATGTAAAGTATCTGCGGCTTTAATTCCCCAGGCGTATCAGATTTATAATATCTGGGGTATCGCTCTGGATGGATTGCATCGATACAACGAAGGGATTGATAAATATAAACAAGCTGTAGAAAAATATCCTGAATATGCCAGCGCCTACAACAACTGGGGATTAACTCTGGTGAAATTAAAAAAATATGAAGAAGCCATTGATAAATACAAAAAAGCCATTCGCATTAATCCTGAATACGCATATGCCTATAACAACTGGGGCGCGGCACTCAGCTGGTTAAAAAAATACGACCAAGCTGTTGAAAAATATCAAACTGCCATTAAAATCAACCCTGAATATGCCAATGCCTACAACAACTGGGGTGTTGCTTTAACAACCATGAGACAATACGATCCGGCCATTGAAAAATTTAACATGGCAATTCTGGTGAATCCAAAACTCGTTGAAGCTTACAATAACATTGGTGACATTCTTAAAATTAAAGGTTTATATCCAGAATCTGTTAAAGTACTTCAAAAAGCAATAGAGGTTAACCCTGATTATTCGATTGCTTATTTTACATTGGGAGAGGTCTTTGAAAAACAGGGTGATTTTAAAAAGGCAATAAAAATGTTTGAACTGAACATTCAGCACGAAACCAATAAAGAAAATATTGAAGCGGTAAGAAATCGAATATTAATTCTTAAAAAATTAATGAATCCTGGCGCAAAAATTTGATACAAATATGAATGTCGCGACCTTTTGACTGACTTGTCCGCCAAATTTTTAATTTTCTCTTTAAGTTGATGAGTTACAAGACAGCTCTTTTTTAGAAAATGTCCCTATATGATAAGTACATCTAACATAAGTTTAAAGTACGGAGCCAGAACGCTCTTTGAAAATGTTTCGATCCGGTTTTTACCAGGCAATTGCTATGGATTGATTGGCGCAAACGGCGCAGGTAAATCAACTTTTCTTAAAATATTAAGCGGCGAAAATAAAGAATATTCAGGCGATGTTTCCATTCCGCCAAAATTTAGACTCAGTACCTTAAAGCAGGATCAATTTGCCTATGATAACGAAGAGGTTCTGCAAACGGTCATCATGGGCGACACGGCTTTGAGCGAAGCCATTCGCCAGCGCGACGAAATTTATGCCAAACCTGATTTTTCAGACGAAGATGGAATTGCAGCCGGAGACCTCGAAGAAAAAATCGAATCGCTCGGCGGTTATGAAGCGGAGTCAAACGCAGCCCAGCTTTTAGTTGGTCTTGGCATTTCAAACGATATGCATAAAAAGCAAATGAGCGCCCTTACGGCTTCTGAAAAAGTTAAGGTATTACTGGCTCAATCTCTTTTTGGCAATCCAGATGTTTTACTTTTAGATGAACCTACCAACAACCTGGATATTCACGCCATTCACTGGCTTGAGGAATTTCTTGCTAAATTTGAAAAAACTACAATTGTGGTAAGTCACGACCGACATTTTTTAAATCAGGTCTGTACGCATATGGCTGACATCGATTTTGGTAAAATTACTGTTTTTACAGGTAATTACGACTTCTGGTGGGAAAGTTCTCAATTGATTCGCAGCATCGAGCGCGACCAAAAACGTAAAGCTGAAGAAAAAGCAAAAGAGCTTAAAGATTTTATTGCGAGATTTTCGGCAAATGCTTCAAAATCAAAACAGGCCACTTCACGTAAAAAAGCCCTTGAGAAACTGGATCTTGGCGAAATGAAGGCAAGCACGCGTAAATTTCCTTTTATCGACTTTAAACCTGAACGAGAAGCCGGAAATAATCTACTCAATGTTGAAGGCATCAGTAAGACCATCGACGGAGTTAAAGTTCTCGACAACGTTACCTTTGAAATATTAAAAAGCGACAAAGTTGCTTTCATGGGTAACGGAATTTCTATTACCGCTCTTTTTAATATCTTAATGGGAGAAGACACGCCTGACGAAGGAAAATTCCAATGGGGCGTTACAACCACATGCGCCTATCTTCCTGCTGAAAATGCAAAGTACTTTGAAAACAGCGATTTAAACCTGATTGACTGGCTGCGACAATTTTCCAAAGAAAAAGATGAAGCCTACATCAGAGGCTTTCTTGGCCGCATGTTGTTTACCGGAGACGAATCTACTAAAAAAGTAAGCGTACTTTCCGGAGGAGAAAAAGTTCGTATGATGCTTTCTCGAATCATGCTGGCTTCGCCAAATGTATTGTTGCTTGATGGTCCGACGGCCCACCTGGATCTTGAAAGCATTCAAGCGTTTAACAACGGTTTAATTCGCTTTCCGGGAACCATTTTATTTACCTCTCATGACCACCAGTTTGTTCAAACCGTTGCCAAAAGAATTTTTGAAATTAACGAAGGACAATTAAAAATTTTCGACCAGACGTTTGACGAATACATGCACGTAGAAGATTAACAAACCGGCTTTGTATTTCTAAAGCAATAAAATAAATGACAGACGGTGACATTTTGTTAAAGTGCTCGTATGGATATTATAAAACATTCTGAAAAATTTATACTTGATACTTTACCCGCACTTCGTGAAATTATACTGAAGTACTACCAAACTCCGTATGACATTGAGATTAAAACCGATAACTCGCCGGTGACCATTGCCGATCGCGAAGCCGAAAATTACATTAAAGAGCAAATCATGAAAACTTTTCCCGATCATGGAATTATCGGAGAAGAATCGGGTACATATAAAATAGATGCTGAATACAGGTGGATTGTAGATCCGATTGACGGTACAAAAAGTTTTATCTCTAATACTCCGCTTTTTGGAACGCTTATTGCGCTTACCCTGAACAACAAACCCGTTCTTGGCTGCATTTATCTTCCTGTATCCAATGATGTGTTGATTGGCGATAACCAGCAAACCCGTTTAAATGGAAATACCGTGCTGATGCCTGAGAAAATTTCCCTTGATAAATCAATTGTATTGACCACCGACTATAAGGATTTTTCAAAATTTAAACCGCGCAGCGGCTTTGATCGACTCATGTCAGCCTGCCGACTTTCCAGAACCTGGGGAGATTGTTTCGGATATTATCTTGTAACCACAGGTAAAGCCCATGTGATGATCGACCCTGCAATGTCAGTTTGGGACAAAATGGCTCTTATTCCCATCATCAATGGAGCAGGCGGCGTCATCACCGACTTTTATGGTAATCCCCCTGAAGCTGGAGACAGCATCGTTGCGTGTGTCAAAGGCATCCATAAGGAAGTCATCGAAATTTTAAATTCATAAATGACCTGTGTAGAAAAATAATTATAACCTGCATTAATTTCAATTGAAAGCTAAAAAAAATCAGGATATTTTTTTACCATGTCTTCTTCAAGTTTATCAATCTCTTTTAGCATGGAGTGATCTTTAAAAATCTTGCGTCCTGTGTCCCAGCAAAACCATGCCATATCCATATTGTAATTGCTGTAAAATATTTCCCCCATATCTTTATAAACGCCGGTAAGATATGGATTTTTTTTTAATGCTTTGTAGTACAAATCAAAGGCTTCCTGCGTTTCGCCGGATCTTGCTTTAAGATTTGCTTCAAAAACCCATAAAATATAAGTTTTCTTAAATGAGGCTGGCTCCAGTTCTTTTAACTTCTGATATGAAACATTCAACATGTTTTTTTCATCTGAATTTAAGTTGGAGAGAAAAACGAGTACTTTCTCGTCTGTTTGAAACACTTTAAGATTTTCTTTACAAACAGCATTATCGAAACGAGAACTGTACAAGCCTATTTCCATACATCCGAGAATGGCTTCAAAATATTTCTTTTGATTTATCGACTCTTTAATTTCAGTTTCTATGGTACTGATTTTTTGTTCAGAATCTTTCGCAAATTCGCGCGTTGAGCTTTTAATAAAACCCAAAAAGTCGCCAGAAAATTTAATGGTTCCCGGCTTGTAACCGTCTAAAGAATATGAAACATCCGATAAATTTTTTAAACTGACAAGTTTATAATTGGTTTTTATAAAATGACGGCCATCCGTAGTAGAATTGTTGCTAAACCAGTCAGGGACTGTAGATGCTTCATTTATTTTACTTAAAATATCAGGGTGCCCCCCCACTCGATATCTCATGAATTTAGAAAATATATTCATATCTTCTTTTGAAATCAACTTTCCTTCTTTGCTTGTTTCCATGAGTCCTTCTATACCATCTGCGATATAGGTTATTTTCCCCTCGCTTGATTTAACATTTATTTTTTCAGAATCCCTGCTTGACTTAATTGAAAAATAGTTCTCCAGCATTAACGGCGTTAAATAAGATAAAAATTGTTTATCGTTATATTTCTTGAAATTATCGTATACCCGCAATCGATTTTCCATCTCCGCGGTTCGAAAACCAATGTAGGTAAAAATAGAAAATTCTTCATATATTTTATTTTTAGGATCTAAAATAATAACCTTCCGATGAGAAAAATCATAAATATACTCAAGGCCATCTTCACTTATTTGGAAATAATCTTTGGCAAGAATCAGGTGTAAATTTACATGAACACCAGATTTGCTCTGCATGGTTTCACCAGAAATTTTACTTATTTCAATTTTTTCGGCATCCAGCACAATATCCTGACTTGCATAAATTGAGTTAAATCCCAAACCTATAATAACCAAAAAATAATTCAAGTGAAACCGTTTGTTTATATTCATAAGCATCCACTCTATGGAAGAAAGTAAACCGGACAAGATTAATTTTCTAATCTTAAATCCGCCATTCTATTTAAAACACATCGGATCAGTTTTTTTGATACATACATGCCTCATAGAAAGTACTTGACAGGGTGTCCCATTAATCATATATTATTACAATGAAAGTTCTTAGAAAACAAAGGGATTTAAGTTTTGGAACAAGTCCGGATAATGAGTTCGGTTTAAAACTTAAACTGGAGTATGACGAAGACACTAAGACGGCCTATGGTGAAATTGTAGTTCCTGTACATTTTCAAGGCCATCAATCGGAGTATGTTCATCAGGGTATAATAACTGTTTTACTTGATGAAGTCATGATGCACATTAATCAAGCCATGAACCTGGATGTTCACACAGGAGAATTAACTGTAAGATATCTTCAATTGGCAAAAGTAAATGAACCATTATACCTTAGGGGTTACTTCGTTAAGAAAAACAAAAAAATAATTGAAAATCGTGCCGAACTTGAAGATGAAATCGGAAAAATAATTGCCAGATCAAAAGGTAAATATATAGAAATTGATCCTCTCACAGATTAATTTTTTTGAGGTTAATTTTCAGGAGAACATTGATTTTTGTAAACTCGCCGAAGTGGTGAAATTGGTAGACGCGCTGGACTCAAAATCCAGTGGAGGCAACTCCATGCCGGTTCGACCCCGGCCTTCGGTAATTTCGAGTATGGCCTCAGGCTAAATGATGTTTGACCGGGGTTCAATACCCGGTTTTCGTCCCTTGACAATAACCGGTTTTGATTTGCTCGTATCGTATTTTTTAAATATATACGAAAGTTCTTTGCTCGAGTTACCTTCATCCATTTCAATAATATCAAAGAAAGGCGACAGATCTAAAAATATTCGTTTAACTGGAATGTAGAAAATACATTTTCCTGTTAAACTACTTGATTGAATCGTTAATTCCTCAAGTATAGTGGTATCCGTCTGAGTTGGCAGTGTAATTTCTTTAATGGAATGATACCTGGAAATACCATATAGCGATAAATGCGCATATCCTGGTTCATTTATTTTAAAAAAACCATAATTTTTTAAATATTCAGTATCAATTAACAATCGCTCAAGCAAGTATTGAAGAGAAATTACATAACCTTCAATGTTACCGGAGTTTATTTCGCCTCTGTCATATTCCCGTTTCCAACTGATTATCTTATACATCTCATCTTTATGATTGTTCATTGTATCTGCAAGATTCGGTATTAACATTTCCATTTTTAAAACACCAATCATGTTTAAAATCTGGCGGGTTGAATTAATTGTTCCCAATATATCATTCAAATCAAATACAATGGGTTTATTAATATTTAAAAATTCATAATTAGCAAAAATCAAAGTCGAAACAAATAAAAGCGTGTCTTCATATGCATTGTATAATTTTTCAAATTTTACAGAATTATTTGACCTTTCTGTTCCATTAAGCGTTATAATTCCTGAATATGCGGCAGCAATCGGAAACGGATATTTCATCAGCACCATGTCAGTATCGAGGGTACTTCTGGATAAATCAGGTACCTTTGATTCTTTTTGAAATAACTTGGATAAAGGATTGCCCATCAACAAATAACTGGCCCATGTT
>JAOUFY010000014.1 GCA_029857955.1 Spirochaetia bacterium | reverse complement strand
TTATATAAAGATCCCACCCATTCACCGAGAATGGCTGCCCTGTTAGTTAAATTCAATTCACATTAACCTGTCGCAGATAAAATCCTTGTCGAATCAAATGAATTACTTAAGATAGAAAAATCTATCGTTATGAAAATTACACTCAATAAAAAATATCCAGCAAGGTCACATAATTTATTTTCTTTATTTATTGACGGTAATTCTTATTTTCCTGAAATTCTTGATTCTATAAAAAAGGCAAAATGGTACATTGCCATAGAAATGTACCTCGTAGAACCAGGTGAAATGTATGATCTTCTTATTGAGGCAATATTGCAAAAGGCAAATACAAGTGTGTATATTTTTTTAATATTTGATCATTATGGTTCCATAAAAGTTTATCAAAACGAAAAATTCAATTTAAATCATCCATATATTTATTTTAAATTTTACAATAAAATCAGTATATCGAGATTTAAAAATATTATTTTTAGAAACCATAGAAAAATGATTCTTATAGACAGTAATGTAGTATATACCGGAGGGCTTGGAATTACGGATCATTTTTTTTCTACTTCCATGTCTGGTCGCCTGTGGCATGAAGTTATTATAAAAATTAAAGGAGAATGTTTAAAAGACTGGATTGACCTTTTTTTTAAAAATTTCTCCAGAAAAAACAGAAAAAAGAACATCATTCAAACGATACTTTCTGATGAGCGGCTAAACAATTCAGATTCAACACAACATCTCTTTCAAGCTGGGCGTTTAACGTATGCTAAAAGATTTTATTATAAAGATATTCTAAGATCCACCATCAAACAAATTAATAAATCTACAAAAGAAATCTACATTGTCACAGCTTATTTTTTTCCGGCATGGAGTCTGCGTCGGGCCTTAAAAAAGGCTGCAAATAGAGGAATATCTGTAACGATTTTACTACCAGGAAAAGCTACAGATCATCCGTCGGTTCGTCAAATGGGCAGGCGTCTTTATACATCATTATTATCCAGTGGTATTCGGATATTTGAATATCAACCAGTATTTAATCATTCAAAAATTTATGTATGCGATGACTGGGTATCAATTGGTTCCTGTAATTTAGATCGTTGGAGTTTACAAAAAAACCTTGAAGCAAACCAGGAAGTTTTTGATAAAAATTTTGCTCAAACTGTAATTGAGCTGATTTTATCTGACCTAAAAAAAAGCAATGAAATCAAACTTTCAAGCTGGATAAACCGCCCTTTAATTTATCGAATTTATGAAAAATTCTGGAGCTACGTAGCAAATACTATTGAACCATTTTTTGCCAATGTTAAAAAACGCATTCATAAAAAATAGCAAACAATATACAATTTTATAAAATTTTTATAAACCCGATAAAAGTACACTATTATCTTCGGATATAAATTTGATCGTAACTTATCTGAATGTTAAATGTGGTAACTAATTAATCCAGTAAATTTATGCCTGTTGTATTTTTAAAATCCAGTTGAAAGTGAATTTCTAGATAGTTTTCTGTTTTAGCGACCATACCAAAAGGACCAACTGTATGGGGTATTAATCCAAAGTCATCGAATTTTCCTTTAAAAATTCCACGTATTAAAGTACCATTATTCTTAAGAGTAAAAACTATTGGAAATTTTTTGTTACCAATGAATAATTCCCCTGTTAATGTTTTAAATTGACCATTTATTATATCACGCCATTTTGTTTTATCTAAAGCGCTACTTTCAAAAAGTAAAGCAGGTCTTACATCTTCATTAAGAGCCTTTCTAAAGTACTTATCTCGCCCTTTGTCTGCGCTATCAAAACTGGAAAGTGGCATTTCAGCAATTAAACGAAAATTATCGATTTTTTTCTCTAATCGTGTGGTTATGTGGCAGCTTACTCCTGCCATAGCGACTCTTGGTTTAAATATCATGGACTTGACAGAATACCATGCTGCGCAGCTTGTTTTATCTTGAAACTTAATCATTTCTTCGGAGGGAATTAAGGGTGTATCTGAAAATAGAGAAAACGATAAAATCGAGATAAAAAATAAAATTACAATATACGCAGATAATTTATTTGTCTTCATTAGGTATGTATATTATAATATTATGTTATGTCAATATAATTTGCATAATATGTCTTTTCTGCCAGACGATACATTTATAATGTCTAACCATAAAAGCACTAAAGCACAAGATCATAAATAAAAAAGAAAAGTAATTTGTTTAACATTTATTTGTTTTGTGGCGAAATTTATTCTTCACACAACAATGAATTTAAATTTTTATATGAAATATTTTTAGTATTAGATAAATCATGATTTAAATATTCTAATAATTTATCATTTTGCTCTTTTGAATACTTCCATCGATTATTTGAATCTTTTTTAAAAATATTAATTGACTGATGTAACTGTAAAACCGGTAAACCAAATTCGCTTTCTAGAAATTCACCTATCGATAAATCTTCTACAAGATACCATCGCATGTACAATGGATTACATTGATCATTTTGAATAAAAAATGAATTTAAAAGAAGTAATAAATTATACATTCGGTTTCTTACATTTTTTCCGGTATATACAACCACCCCAATATAATTTGATTTCGGATGCCCTGTATTGATCACCATGGTTTTTAAAGTATGGTAAGGCGGCTTTATACCCGACAACTTAAATCCATTTTCAGTTTTTGTTACGCTATGGCGGATTTCATAAAAACTCATTTTTTCTATCTTCGAAAGTTCATTGTAACAATTTATGTCTGGCAAATATTGATCGCAACGTATAAATCCAGAATTTGAAAGTGATTGAGAAATAAAGTAAAAAATGCGAGTTGATTCGACTGTATCTGGTTCTACAACATCGCTTATACCAGATATTAATTGATCATTAAGATGGTCATGAATAAAATTAGATGAATAATATTGCTGAAGATAAATTCTATATTTTTGTATAAAAATACCAACACTAATAATTACAGCAATAAAAAAGATAAACCAGAAAGGCAGAAATTTTTTATGGAAGATAATTTTTACAAATTTAATAATCCTTTCTGGTTTTATCATGATTTATTTTATTGTACACAAAAAGAGCTAAATAACCGCAAATAATTCCGGTAAATAAATCTACATTGGATATATACATTCCATTTTGAAGAAAATCAAGTATTACTGTAAAAGGCTTTCGAAACAATAAAACACCCAGAACAGAACCCAGCAATCCAACGATAGTACCGCCTGTAAATCCTCCGATTAAATCTTTATATCTAAAATAATAAAAAAACCAGCTAAGCAATGCTCCGAGTAATATATAAACAATGATATCCCTGATGATTTCCATATGATAGCAAAGATAAAAGCAAATTAGCCGGTCAAGACTAATTTATTTGTGAGATTCTTGACCCGCAGTGCATATACTAAATTACATCCTGATGCATTTATGGGTAGGTCTTGGTAATCCTGGCGATAAATATTTAAAAACACGCCATAATGTGGGAGCGATCATACTTCAACAACTTAGCAGGGAATGCGACTATAAATTTGATAAATCTTTAAATTCTCTAATCGGTAAAAACTCAGCAAGTGATATTAAATTAATATATTTAATTCCTCAAACATTTATGAATTTATCTGGTGATGCTGTTATTAAGGCTTTACGATCATTTAAAATACTGCCTGCAAATATGGTTGTATTTCATGATGAAATTGAACTGCCTCCTCAAAAAGTTTCCTATAAATTTGGAGGAGGACACAGAGGACACAATGGGTTAAGAGATATTATTCAAAAAATTGGCACCGCTGATTTTCATCGTGTTCGAATCGGTGTTGGGCGTCCTGATAACGAATATATCAGTGTTGCCGACTATGTTCTTTCCAATATTCCTCAAAAAGATATTCCCGATATTAATGAAGTAGAAATGCTGCTGCGTAAAGAAAATTTAATATAATTTATAAATGAAAATGTTTCATTTTAAACATCCTGAAACTGAAGATCATATAAACTTTTATATTCGCCAGATTTCTTAAGCAATTCATCATGCGTTCCTGTTTCAATGATTTTGCCATCTTTAAATACCAGAATCATATCCGATTCATATACTGTGGATAACCTGTGAGCAATTACAAAAGTTGTTCTGTTTTTAACCATTCTTTTAATTGCTTTTTGAACCAGTTTTTCTGATCTTGTATCTAACGCAGAAGTTGCTTCGTCAAAAATTAAAATTTCAGGATCTTTTAACAATGCACGGGCAATGGATAATCGCTGCCTTTGACCGCCTGATAACATAAAACCCCGTTCGCCGATCAATGTATCATAACCGTTTGGTAGTTCCATAATAAAGTCATGGGCAAAGGCTAACCTGGCAGCTTTTTCTATTTCTTTTATATCTAAACTTTCCTGACCATATGCAATATTTTCACGTATACTTGCATTAAAAAGAAAAACCTCCTGTGTAACGATTCCAATTTTTTCACGTAAATTTATCAATGATAAATTTTTGATGTTTATACCATCAAAAAGAATTTCACCGCTGGTACAGTCGTTAAAACGCGGTATGAGATCAACAAAAGTAGATTTACCAGCCCCGGAATGACCAACCAAAGCAACTGTTGAACCTACAGGTATCTGTAAATTAAGATTTTTTAAAACATCTCGATCTCCAGGCTTATAGTGAAAAGAAACATGCTTAAAATCGATACTTTTTTTAATTTTTTTAAGTTCTACCGGAATTTCAGGAGTGACAATAGGAACATCCTCATCCATCAATTCAAATATTCTTTGACCGGCAACGTTCATACGATTCATTAAATTATACCAGGTTGCCAGTTGTTTTAAAGGACTTAAGACCATCAATAATGTAAATAAAAATGTAAAAAAACTACCCGATGTAAGTTCGCCACCGGCAATTTGCGATGCTCCGTAAACAAGAAGTCCGGCAATGATAAAGGCAGAAGTAAATTCAACCAATGATGGACCTATCGTATTGTTTAAACGATATTTAAAACCTTCATTTCTTAACATATCATTAATTTTTTTAAAACGACTTTTTTCGTATTCTTCCATTCCAAAAGCTCGGATTACGCGTACACCTGCAATCATTTCATGAATATGTCCGTTTAAATCGGCTAGTCGGGATTGTTCGTTTCTGGTAATGGATTTTATTTTTCGAGCGAAATAATTGACCGGCCAAAGTAAAAGAGGAACGCCGATAAGCGAAATAACCAATAATTTAGAATTAATAATCGCAAGAAGCATAAGATGAGTGATAACAATAAACAAGTTACTAATAGAGACTCTGATATCATTTGCCATAACATCTGAAATCAATACCACATCGTTAATTACTCGGCTCATCCAGACTCCGCTTTTCTCTTTAACAAAATGACCTAATGGTAAATCTATTAATTTATTATACAGGTCTGTTCTAATATCTTTTACCATATTTAGTCCGGTGGCTGATAAAAAATAAACAGATCCCAGTAAACAAAGTAATTTTAATAAATATATTGGCAGTATTCCAATTGATAGCATTACAATTAACTTAAATGGATTGTAAGCAATCGTGATTAAATTTATTTTAAGTTTGGCAAGCGACAGAAAATAAGAAAACGCTTCCCATGTCTTTAATGGCAAATGCATTTCTTCCTGGCTTAATGAATTGATCCATTCTTTTTTTAGTTGATAGACATCATAGTCATTGATTAACTTTTTTAGTTCTTCATATCTGCCGCCTCGAAGAAGTAGATCCCATTCACCTTCCTGTATTTGAATTTGAAATGGTTTTTCAACACCCTGACCATATACGTCAAAAATTGGTTTTAACGTACTTAGTGTAACTGCATTAAATATAGAAACAAGAAAAGATAATGTTATACCGATAAAAAATAATTTCTTATATTTAACTCCATACTTCATTAATCTTAAAAATATGTTCATAGTTTATTGTCCGTTTAAAAATTTTAGTTGCATGAGATGTATAATAAGAAATTAGAGATTATCATTTAAAATATTTTATATGGTCAAAGTTGGATATTTATTTTGTTTGAACATGAGTTTTTTTAATAAATAATGACCGCATAAAGGAAAATAGTTAAATTAGATATGAAAATAAAAATAAGTGTTCCGGCTACCAGCGCTAACATTGGTCCAGGTTATGATATATGGGGAATGTCTATTGATCTTAGAAATGAATTTATTGTACATCCAGACACAAGGAGCAAAGAACATCACCTAGGTATCACTCCAAGCCCTTTGCTCACGAAAACATCCACTTCAAATTACCAATCAGAAATTGGAAATCCTGACAATAATTTATTTATTAAAAGCTATGAAAAATTGTTTTCTGAATCGGGTTTAGATATAATTTACATTGATGCCGAAGTATTTTTAAACATTCCTCTTTCAAGAGGTCTTGGCTCATCTTCTACGGCAATTGTCGGCGGTTTAATTGCAGCCAATGAGGTCATTCGCAAAACACATGGTCATTTTTATTCGATACACGAATTATTTCAATTTGCAGTAAATATCGAAGGACATCCCGATAATGTAGCACCGGCACTTTATGGAGGCTGGATATTAAATATTAAAGATGAAAAAACAGGTTTATATACTCCGGTTAATATGGAAGTAAAAGCTCCGGTTCGTTTAGCCGGCATAATTCCTCATATTTCGCTTTCGACAGAAGAAGCCAGAAAAGTTGTTCCTCAGACAGCGCCTCTAAACATAACTACTTTTCAAAGTACCCGAACTGCGCTTATGACACATTTATTGTCAAAAGAAACATGGAATGACCATGATAAATTTTTATTTGGACTTTCTATAGAAGACAGAGTTCATCAACCCATGCGTTCAGTTTTAATTCCAGGAATGATGAAGAGTTTTACTTTATGGCAATCTCAAGGTGCTCTTGGATCTTATTTATCAGGCGCAGGTACGACCCTTTTATCTTTTTGGAATAAAGATCAGAATTTTAAAAACATTGATTTTAGAGCAGCCTTATTAAACAATGGAATTGAATCAACTGTATTTTTTCCTGAATTTGACAATTTGGGTACCACAATAGAAAATTTTTAAGAGCGCATCCCAAGTTTTGGGACGCGCTCTAAGTATCGTTTTTTCATAATAACACTAAAAAAATTTTCAATAGTTGAAATTAATTTAAATATTTTTTCTTTCTCAGGCTTCATTGCCCGTATACACTGGCGCTGTACTGTATTCTTTGCCAAATAAAGATATGTTTCTTTTTTCGCCAATTGGTAAAAGTAAAACAATTAAAAATATATTGTAAAATAAAAATCCAAACCACACCATACCAACTAACGGGTTGATCCAAACCTGTAAAATCAGGTTACCGGATTCATCAATACCGCCTAATTGAACATAGACATCTTCGAGTAAAGTTGACATAATGGCTGGTTCTGATGTAGGTTGTTCACCGTCATACTTTCCAGTAGATAAATTATAAATAAAATAATTTCTAATTTCAGATACATCTGATTTTATTAATTTATTATTTTTATATACATTTACACGTACAACCTGCCCTGTATAAAGAGGAATTATTTTTCGATCTCTCATTGCCTCTGGCGGATAAATACTTTGAGTAAAACTTCCGGCTTCAATAAGATAACCCTGAAAATATTCTGATTCGCCTTGTTTTAATGAAAGTTTTGTTTCTTTTGAAAAAGCTTTTCCTGCAAAACCGATGAATAATAAGGCAAGACCAATATGGACTGTATAACCCAGGTATCTTCTTTTATTTTGAAAAAACATTAAAAACAAACCAACTAAAAATGACTCTTTCGTTATTCGAGTTCTGGTTAATGCAGTTCGAATAAATTCTTCAACTACACCTGTTATTACAAATGCACTTAACGCAAATGTCAAGCCAGCGAGTATGTGCAATTCTTCCATATTGATCGATTTATATCTAAATAAATGAAAACCAATATAAGAGCTGAGAACGATTAAAAAAGCTATCGTTGGTACAAAAAAGTTTTTAACCAAAGTTTTTTTTGCTGTTTTACGCCATGCCAACAAAGGACCTGCACCGGTTAAAAATAACAAGAAAAGTCCCAAAGGTCCCATGTAACGATTAAACCAAATCCCTGAAACAGTAACCTTTTCTCCGTAAACTATTTCGCTAAAAACAGGCCATAAAGTTCCGAAAAAAACAAAACCTGCCATACTTAATAAAAGAACATTGTTAAATAAAAATCCTGCTTCGCGACTTAAAAACGAATTGATTGATCGTTCAGATTTTAAAAGATCTGCTCGATAAACGATCAATGAAATACTTGAAACAATAATAAAAAGAAGATAAACTTCAAAGAAAGGACCAATGTCAGTGTTGGTAAAAGCATGAACAGAATTTACAATGCCTGATTTTGTTAAAAACGTACCAAAAATACAAAGTGTAAACGATAAACTAACAAGAATCATATTCCACATTTTTAACATGCCGCGTTTTTCCTGTACCAAAATAGAATGTAAAAAGGCTGTGCCGGTAAGCCATGGCATCAAAGATGCATTTTCAACAGGATCCCAGGCCCAGTAACCTCCCCAGCCAAGTTCTTCATATGCCCATTTACCTCCAAGCATAATGCCCAAGCCAAGACTAAACCAGGAAAATAAAGTCCATCTTCTTACAAGTCTGGTCCATTCCAGATTTACTTTTCCTGCCAAAAGTGATGCCATTGCAATTGCAAAAGGTACAGCAAACGAAACATATCCAAAAAATAATATAGGAGGATGAATAACCATAGCCCAGTGTTGTAAAAGAGGATTTAACCCTTTACCTTCATCGCTCATCATGCGCTGATCGCCTGACATAAATACTTTAAAAGGGTCAGAATCTTTGGAAAAACTTAATAATATTGAAAAAAACAATGCCATCATCATGAAAATTAAAATCATATAAGGAACTAAAACAGGCTCTCTATTTTCAACCTGTTTGATGGCAATAAATGCAAAAAGCATTAACAGAAATGCCCAGAATAATATTGAGCCTTCAGCTCCAGCCCATAACGCCGAAAATCGATAAAATGTCGGTAACGATTTACTTACATGATCAACAACGTAAATGACAGAAAAGTCTGCCTTCATTAATAAAACTATCAATGAAATAACAGCTGTAGTGATGAAAATAAAATGGAGGTATAAAAGCTGTCTGCTTATAATTAAATAACTTTCATCTCGTTTTTTTAATCCCTGGATAGCAGTTACAATGGATAATACTGCTGTGCCAAGAGAGATGTGAATTGAAATAGCGCCAATATCTACAAGTAAGGCTCCAAAAAACTCCATATCATTTATCCTGTTTTGAATACGCTTTTTTTGTCATTGTCTGACCGGACTGATACTTAGAAGCGCATTTAGCCATAACTTTATCTGAAACAAATTCATCATTGGCTAGATCATATTTACCTTCAACCGTAACCTGAGCTCCGGCCTGAAAAGTGTCTGGCAACAAATTTTTCCCATTGTGATGAACCTTCATACGATCATCTGCCATTTCTATTGTAAAGTCAGCCTGAATTCCATTTTTTTTAACGCTTCCTTCTTTAACATTACCAAGTACAATTAAATATTTATCTGATATGCTATGCTTGTCTTTTTTAATAATTTCCGCTAACTCAGTTAATTGATAAAACTTTTTGGTGTCCTTACTTATGGATGAAATAACCATAAAAGCTATTCCTGCTACGATAGCAACTACGACAATACTGACTTTATATTTCATATTTAACCCTCTTTTTATTGTTTAACTTGGCTCATAAATTCAGAAAAGGCAACTTTTTTATCTTTTTTTACCAAACCTTTGTCACGAAAATATCTTTCAAGAATGTCAAGATGATATATTTGCAACAAACGATTTATAAACTGGTTACCATATTCATTTTTATCATTTTGACTCATTACGCTATTATACACAATTTTAAATGTTCTTAACATTCTTTTATCAAAATTATCATCAATGAATTTAGTAAATCCGAAATGATACTCATCTGTTTTTATATCTTTGAGAGCTTCTTTTAAAATAAATTCATTCACCAGTCTTTTCTTTAGTTCACGTTCAAAAATTAATTTAAACTCTTCATGCTCATTTTCTTCAAAAGCTGATAAATCAGTTTTGTTTTCTTCCATATATTTTTGCAGTTTTTCTTGAGTGTAATTTTCAGGAAAATCAATTTCAGTTGTTTCATTTAATTTATCAAGCGCTTCACCGATTTCTTCATCCATATTTTTTCGATGAAAACGACTGAAAAGCACCTTGTTAATATCGTTTTTGAGCTCTTTTGCAGAAGTGTAATCCGCATCATATTTTACAGCAATTTCATCTGTAAGTTCAGGATAACTGACGTTATATATGGCATCAATATGAATAATTATGTCGACTTTTTTTTCAACACCATCGTCTTGAATAAATTTTTTACTGACTCTATGTTCTTGACCTTTTTTAACTTGTTCAGCAATTAAATGCTCCTCAATTTCTTTATCAAATTGAAAATTGCCTAAATTAACTTGAACGTTTTCAGACGGTTGAGCAATTGGTACACCTTCTACCCATTGCTCATAACTCAAAACAATTAAATCGCCAACGTTGGCAGCTTCATCATCATTTTTTAATTTTTTTTCAGAATAAATTTTTAAAACTTCTTGCGTTTCTTTTTTAATATCTGCTTCATCAATGATTGGTATCAGCTCTTTTAAAGTTACTCCCTTCATTTTACCAAGATTAATTTCTGGATGTATGTCGAATATAAGTTCAAAACTATAGCCGCCCTTTTCGGGAACCAGATTTTCAACCTTACGAATTTTATAAATATCTTTATCTGTTTCTTTTATCAGTTGTTCTGAAGCCATATCAATCATATATTGAACTGAACTTTCTTCTAAGTCCTGCGAATACCTTGTTTTTATAATATGTTCAGGTACTTTTCCTTTTCGAAATCCATCTATTTTAACTTTTGATCGAATATTTTCGAAAGCTTTTTTATCGCATACAGTTTTTTCTTCTGGAGAAACTTTAACATGAGCGCTAAACCTTGTTTTACTAACCTTGTTTACATTGATTTTCAACATATTGTACACGCTAGAAAAAAGAAAGATGTGGTGTCAAACCATTGTATTGGATGATCTAACTAAATTCCCAATTCTATGGAATTTATACAATTTTTAACTTCTAAAACATGAATTCTACTGTAAAAGTTACCTTAAAACTATTTTCAAATTAATTGCAAATTTTATGGAATTAATTTAATAATAAATTAAATTATAAAGAAAACGTTATTAAAAAATGAGGAAAAAATGAGATTAAAAATTCTTATATTATTGTCAATATTTACTTCGTGCTATGGAATACCAAAAAATGTTTGGATTGATAAGTCAGGGCTGTATCCTGAAGGTCTTGAATACGATTCACAAAAAAATAATTTCGTGGTTACCTCGTTAAAAGAAGGTTCAGTCGGCTTGGTCGATAAAACGGGAAAATACACACGTCTGGTCAATGACCCTAATTTAATATCCGCAATTGGAATTCGCCTCGATGCAAAAAGAGATCGTATATTGGTTGCAAACTCTGATCCTGGTGTTAGTGTTAAAACATCTCCTCTCACTCAAAAAAAAATTGCCGGTCTGGGAATATATAAACTTTCTGACGGTAGTTTGATCCAATATGTAAATCTTTCAGCACTGCTTCCAGGTAATCTACACTTTGCAAATGACATTGCGCTTGATGAAAAAGACGGAACGGTTTATGTTACCGACAGTTTTTCTCCTGTAATATATAAAGTTTCTTTAGAAGGTCAGGCAACAATTTTTGTTAAAGACCAGCGTTTTGCTGGCGAAGGCTTTAATTTAAATGGAATTGTTTTATTTAAAGACTATCTAATTGTTGCAAAAGATAACGATGGAACTCTTTTTAAAATCCCGTTAAATGAACCTCAAAATATTTCTATGGTAGATATGAAAGAAAAATTGATCGGTGCTGACGGACTGTTAAAAGATGCAAATGGAGATCTGGTTGTTATTGCAAACGGACCTTCGCAAACGGTTTATAAACTTCTCACTACTAACGAATTTAAATCAGCAAAAGTTATTGCCGCAAATAAAAAAAACTGGCGCTTTAATACAACTGGTGTCTTGGTTCGTGATCAACCCTATGTACTTAATGCTGAACTTGACTCTTTATTTGGAGGCAAACCTGTAATTGATAAATTTGAAATCAGACGTGTTGACTTTTAAATCCTTGATTAATTTAGAACAAAGGAGATTTACATGAGCGTATTACTGGAATTTAGTTTATTCCCTACAGATGTCGGGGAAAGTAAATCAGAATATGTTGCAAAATCCATTCAAATCATTCAAGACAGCGGGATTTCTTATAAAATGGGTCCGATGGGTACAACACTTGAAGGCGAATGGGATGAAGTCATGGGTGTTGTAAAACAATGTTTTGATCAAATGTCGAAAAGCAGCAACCGGATTTATGCTGGAATTAAAGTGGATTATCGCGCAGGAAAAAGTGGAAGGCTTGTGTCTAAAATTGAATCGATAGAAAAAAAAACAGGCAAGCAAGTTAACACTTAACAAGATTTATTAAAGCAAAACCAGAATTGCATGATCATGGTAAAATCGTAACATGATAGCATTTCTGGTTTGTCTCTAAAATTGCATAAAGTTTATGTTCACGTTGAAGCTCTAAAAGAGTTCTTGATAAAACACTCTGTAATTGCCGACGTAAGGCGCTTCCAAGTGCAAAACCATGTATTTTTCGAATTTTTTCAAATTCTTTACTTTTAAAAGAAATCTTATCTGATTTGTCAGATACAAAGTATTCATCATAAAAAATATCAAAACTAATGCCATAACTATGTGTAGATTCCAGGGAAGCATTTTCATTTTTCGATCGTAGATTTTTTTGATATTCTACAGGTCGTGTAGCCGAAGAAATGGCAAATTTAACTTTAAATTGATCATTGTGAAGATCAGAATTTATTTGTTTTTCATGCAATATCTTATCAAATCGTTGCGAAATCAACTCTAAACCATCTTTAGTAAATGGTTTTAAATATCGTAAATCTTTTGCTACATTATAAAAATAATAAGATTCATTCGCTGCACTATCGACATAAACCAGCTTTCCTTCATTTGATAATTTTAGAAGATCATTTATATTTGTAACCTGCTCATATTTATGATCACTTGCAATTTTCAAGTGATCCATTAATAAATATGTTCGTAGTTCTTTTTCAATTTCTGAACTTTTGTAATCATCATAGATAGCGACATTTTGTATCACGAATTTCTTAAAGTTCTCACTTGATTTAAAGTAGTGATTAACTGAAGCAATATAGTTTTCATATTTTATTATGACAAAAGATAAAATCATTGTAACTAAAAAAGTCGAAATTAAATAAAGTAATTTTTTGTTTTTCATACGTGCACTTTTATAGCAAATTAAACCACAATAAGATTTACAAGTTTGTTTTTAACAACGATGATTTTCTTTATTTCTTTTGCATCTATATATGTTTTAATTTTATCGTCTGATAAAGCAAGATCTTTCATTTCCTCATCACTGATTCCCATGACAGCAATTTGCTTTGAACGAATTTTTCCGTTGACTTGAATCACCATTTCATAATTATCTTCTTTGGCAAGATCTTCTCTATATTCAGGCCATTTTGAATAGGCAATGGTTTGAGTGTTACCCATTAAACTCCATAACTCTTCTGCCATGTGCGGTGCAAACGGATACAAAAGTTTTATAAATACTGATGAGGCTTCTTTGTTTAAAAAACCATCCTGATACGCATGGTTCATAAATACCATCATTTGAGATATGCTGGTATTAAAAGATAGTTTCTCCATATCATAGGTTAGTTTCTTTATTGTCTGGTGCAAAACTTTTACCATGAGATCAGAAATTGGTTTATCTACTAGAAATTCTGGATTAAATTTGGCAATACCATCATCACCGGTCTTTTCGACAGAATCTAATATAAAAAAGCGCCAGACGCGTAATAAAAATCGATTTACCCCTTCGATACCCCGAGATGTCCAGGGCTTCATTTGTTCAAGTGGCCCCATAAACATCTCAAAAAGGCGAAAAGCATCTGCTCCGTAGTTTTTCACAACATCATCCGGATTGACAACATTCCCCCTGGATTTAGACATTTTCGATCCATCTTCACCCAGGATCAATCCTTGATGAATAAGCTTACGAAAAGGTTCAGGATAACTTACATATCCATGGTCATATAAAACCTTATGCCAGAATCTCGCATACAATAAATGCAATACTGCATGCTCTGCCCCGCCTACGTATAAATCAACTCCATCTTTTAGCCAGTACTTTTCTTTTTCAGGATCTACCATTTTGTCTACATTATCAGGATCAATAAAACGAAGATAATACCATGAACTTCCTGCCCATTGAGGCATTGTATTTGTTTCACGGCGCATTGGTATTCCTTCAGGACTTTTTGCATTTACCCATTCTGGTAAATTTGCCAGAGGAGACTCACCTGTTCCGGCAGGTTGAAACTTATCACTATGAGGTAACTCCAGAGGCAATGTTTTTTCGGTATGATAAAAACCATGTTGATCAATGCTCACCGGAATTGGTTCACCCCAATACCGTTGACGCGAAAAAAGCCAATCTCTTAAACGAAAATTTACCTTGCGCTCTCCAATTTTATTTTGCTCAAGGTATTTGATCATTTCTTCTTTGGCATCTGGAGTTTTTAAACCATTTAAAAAATCCGAGTTTATTGAAATTCCGTCAGCAACAAAGGCTTCTTCTAAATTTGACAAATTTTGTCCGTCTGTACTTAAAACACATTTTATATTGAGCTGAAACTTTTTTGCAAATTCAAAGTCACGTGGATCATGAGCTGGAACTGCCATTATCGCTCCAGTGCCGTATGACATTAAAACATAGTCAGCAACCCAAATGGGTATTTTTTCTTTTGTGATAGGGTGTATGGCAAAACCACCTGTATTGACTCCGGTTTTTTCTTCCTTCTCGCCTTTTGCAACATCTTTCGAAATGTCCATCTGACGATCAAGTTCTGATTTTAGAGATGTCTTCTCTATATATTTTTCAATTTCATTTTTTTGTTGAATCGATGTAATTTGGGGGACAAGGGGATGTTCAGGAGCAAGTACCATATAAGTTGCTCCAAACAAAGTATCGGGCCTGGTGGTAAAAACTGTAAAGGTTTCTTTCGAACCTTCAATATGAAATGTAATTTCAGCTCCATATGATTTTCCAATCCACACACGTTGAAGCTCAAGTGTACCGGAAGGCCAGTCAACCAGTTTTAAATCGTCAAGCAATCGATCAGCATAGGCGGTAATTCGAAGCATCCATTGACGCATGGGTTTACGCACAACTGAATACCCCTTACCAGTCCATTCGTCCACCTCTTCATTGGCAAGAACTGTACCCAGGGCTTCACACCAGTTTACTGGAATTTCATCAATATAGGCAAGTCGTTTTGAGTTTATATAATCTTCGCGTTCTTTTTTCTTATCTTCGTCTTTTAATTCTACAGGAATGGGAAGTAATGAAATATCCTTTGACCGATTTTCATTTTCATCATAATATGAATTAAATACTTTTAAAAAAATCCACTGTGTCCATTTATAATAATTTTTATCCGTAGTATTGATCTCACGGCTCCAGTCGTATGAAAAGCCAATTGATTTCATCTGACGCTTAAAATTACTGATGTTTTTTGCTGTTGTTTCAGCTGGATGAATTCCTGTTTGCATGGCATATCGTTCCGCTGGAAGTCCAAAGGCATCCCATCCCATGGGGTGAAGAACATTAAATCCGCACATTCGTTTATAACGTGCCATGATATCGGTTGCAGTATACCCTTCCGGGTGACCCACATGTAAACCCGCTCCTGAAGGATATGGAAACATATCAAGCACATAGTATTTTGGTTTTGAAGAATTCTCAGTCGTTAAAAAAACATTATTTTCATCCCAATAACGCTGCCACTTAGATTCAATTTCTGAAAAAGAATATTTCATATAGAGTAAAAAATTGCGATTGAAACAACCTGACCAGTAATTATTTTCTTAAATATGAAAAGTAATGAACATAATTATATGCCATACATTTTAGGTTTCTTTAAATAATTTTATATTCTCTGTTTTATAAATTTGAAAAGCCTCGTTCGTTGTTTTTGTTTTCTTCAAGACAACAAACAAATGACTGTGAAGTAATATGGTTAAGGACAGGTTTAATTTAAGCTGTTCTTTAAATACTATATTTCTTGCATTTTTTTCTGTGTTGAGCTTTCTTGTATTTTTTTGCCATAAATAAAAACTTCCAAAAAGCAGAAATGGATACCACAGCACGAATAAAAAGAAGTTCCTCATTTTAACTTTATTTTTTACAAGTTCCATGAGGTCAAATCCATTGATTTTCCAGAGTAATCGAAACTTTTGAATACCCAGAAGAAAAGCATGTCCAAAATAATACTTTGCCCTGGATGCAGAAGATGTCTTTTTGCCTGAAAACCATATACTCTCATATTCATTTGGCGGCATAAATCGTTTTGAATTTTCAGATTCAAAAATTAAATTAGAAAGTCTGGCTTGAAGACTGGAATAATTTGGAGTGGTGATGATCAACAGTCCATTTTTTTTTAAAACCCTGTTCATCTCACCTAGAGCATGACAGGCATTTGGAAGATGCTCGATTCCTTCCTGGCATATAACGATGTCAAAAAAACCATCTTTTTCGGGGATTTTTTCGGTTAAATCACAGAATTTACAGGTTTCTTTCGACTCATGAAAAAACTCCGGAAACAAATCATAGGGATAAACTTTCGCGCCAACCTCATTTAAGATACGCGAAGTTATTCCGGATCCTGCCGGCACATCAAGAACTTTTTTACCTTTAAACAGTTCTTTATTGTTTAATATATATTTTTTAACATAGTATTTAATACTATCCGGATTATCTTCATGTGCCAATTTTTTCATATGAGGACCAAACATTTCCGTTAAACAGGTTTGGCTGGTCAACGTCATTTTTGGTTTAAACATGGAAAACTTTATTTTGGATTTATTTTATATAAACAATTATCTCTTTATTTCAATTTATAAATCGAAAGTGCCAACTTCATTGTAGAAAATTGCTGTTGTGCCATGATGTAGCCGTTACCTACAATTTAGAATTTTCTATATATAATGATTTACGTCTTTGCTGCTTTATTTTGACTTCCTTTAAATTTTTAAATTATATGAGTACAGATGTTGCATTGATTGAATTAGGAGAAAACCATCAGGAATGTTTATATGCACAACTTCTATTTTTAAAAAAAGCAGGTTATAATGTTCATCTTATTGTATCCAAACAATTAATTCATTTAATTAATTATTCGCCCATATGGAATCAATTATATTTACATGATGTTAACGGTTCAAGCAGTATTCTTGAGCTGTATAAGATATCACGTTATTTTAAAAAAAATAAAATAAAAAAAATAATTTTTAATACCGCCGAAAATGCTGTTGTACGTAACCTTTTATTTTTAACGCCTAAAATTCAATGTTATGGTATACTACATGATGTTTTAAAAATTAATTCAAGTCAAAATCAAAAAATTATCAGTAGAAGAATAAAAAACTACTTTATATTGAACGATTATTTAAAAAACTCAATAGAAGAAAAATACCAAAATAAAGTATCTTCATTTTATCCGATATTTTTTCCTGAGATCAAAGATTCATTTAAACCCGCTAAAAATAAAATCATGATTGTAATACCGGGGCAACTGGAATTAAAAAGAAGAGATTACATAAGTTTAATTGATGTTGTAGAAAAGGCAAAATTTAAATCCATTAAATTTGTTTTACTTGGCAATTGTGCACGAGGCGACGGAGAAAAAATTAAACAATATATATTAAATAAAAAACTCGAAAGCCAGTTTATTTTATTTCATGAATATCTTTCTGAAAATGCGTATCATGCGTGGATAAAGTCATCTGATTTTATAATGCCCTTACTGCACCCGGATGTTACAAGTGTTAACAGCTACCTTACAAAAAATATTTCAGGAGCTTTTAACTTTGCATTTGCTTATAAAAAACCAATGTTCATGCACGAAGCTTTTTCAGGAATTGATGATTTTCAAGTAAGCTCTATTTTTTATAATATTTTAAATCTTGCATCTAAAATAAAAAGCATTGAAAGCAAACCGGAACAAATACAGAAGATTATTAAAAAAATAAATTCATATTCAAAGTTTTCATTTGATTTTCAATACAATAACTATATTCAAAACCTTTAATCTGTATTTTAATTACAAATGAAATTTTTTAATACTAACGGCCTCTGATTAAAAACAATATTTTTTTATATGTTTTAACAAGAACTTTATCAAGTAGTTTACCCAAAATAATCCAAAAATAAAGCAAGATACCTTGTATGATATTTCTATTTCTAAAAATAATAAGTCGATCACCTTTAAAAAACCATATGTTATGTAAATTACGGCCAGTAATTTTTGCAATTCCAGAAAATGTAATGTCACGCCAATCGTATTTCATTGGACTGTATTTTGTATTGTCTTTCGTTCCGCTTTCTCCGCTTTTACCGATAAGTCGTAAATCATCGATTATAATTACATCTTGATAAGATCGTTGACTTATGGAAGTTAATTCTTCATTGAGGGGAACTTCTTTTTTACCAAAACCAGTGTCGCCACCTGCAAAATGTGCATCCAGGTAATAAAAAACAGGTTCTTTAATTTTAGTAGTAAGCTCGGAAATTACATCTGCGCTGTCGCCGAAATGACATTCGACCGATTTTTCATCAGCAAGACGTTTTTTCGCAAAATCATACCATTTTTTACTTATTTCAATTGTATGAACTTTAGGAAATATCTTGGAAAACAACAATGAACTGTCGCCCATGTATGTTCCCGTTTCTACGCAAACTCCGGGTTTTTTACTAAAAGAAAGAGTTAATAGAATTTTATATACACCGATAAATGATTTATTAATTGATCCAGCCATAAATTTATTATTGGACAAGAATCAGTTTCACTCACCATCATCAAGCATTAAAGATTTACAACCTTGTGGTTTTCATCTTTTCATCGATAAAAACTCTACAATAACTGATCAGATAACTCTCCCTGGTTAAAACCACGAACAGAGTTGATTAAAAGTATTTTATCAGCTTTTTTTAAATCATCCATAGATATTTTTCTTTCAACTAGATATTTTTTATTTAATAAATACTGACGAAATGTACCTGGAAGTAAACCTGAAATTAACGGAGGTGTATACCACCTGCCTCCTGATTCCATAGCAATATTATGTACACAACATTCGGTCACTTCATCTTTTTCATTTATAAAAATTACTTCATTAAAACCAAGGTCAATTGCACCTCTGTATTTTTCATCTTTTAATTGACGAAGATTTGTTTTATGATAATTAAAAACATCTTTTGAATTAATCTTTTCATTTGATAAAGCCAAGCGGTATGGTTGATTTTTTTTTAGAAATATATTTTCGACTGGTTTGTGTTCTACTTGCATTTTCCCATCAGGATACAACTTTAGTTTTATACGAACATTTTTATTATATTGTATGCATGTTACGATTATTTCATTAATTGCAGTTAAAATTTTATCTTCATAATACCTAAAATTAAAATAAATTGCAGATTTTTTTAAGCGTTCTAAATGTAAATTTAACAAGGTAATTTTTTTATGTTTAAATAACATGGTTTCAAATAAATAAAACTCTTTTTTGTTCAGTGTTATAAACGAAGCCTTTAATAAAGATTCATTGTATTCATCAATCTCGTCAGAATCATAAACAATTCCGCTGCCGACGCAAATTCTACCTTTACTTTTATTGAGTTCTAATGTACGAATGGCGACATTAAAAATAGCTTCGCCATTTGGTTGAATTATTCCAATGGCGCCTGTATAAATACCTCGTTTTTCATTTTCAATCTCTGATATTTTTTTCATCGCCTCAATTTTGGGAGCGCCGGTTATCGATGCAATAGGAAACATTGCTTTAAATATTTCTTTATAACGAATTTCTTTTTTTAATGTACCTGAAACAGTTGAGGTCATTTGATATAAAGTCGGGTATTCTTCAATTTCTAAATATTTTTCAACTTGAATCGTACCATGCTCGCAAATTATACCAAGATCATTTCTCAGTATGTCTGTGATCATGGCATTTTCTGCTTTGTTTTTTAATGAATTACGGAGCTTTTCTTTATTTGCTTGATCAATTATTGGATTAGAATTTCTGGAAATGGTACCTTTCATGGGCTTGGTCAATATTTTTCGATTATTTTTATAAAACAACAATTCAGGTGAAAGTGACAATATATGTTTATCATCAAATGAAAACATAAAATTATAAGATGATTTTTGATTTTGTTTTAAATCATAAAATAAAGAAGTTTGGTCTCCATAAAAAGAAAAATGAAGCCCAAAAGTATAATTAATTTGATAAACAACCCCATCTTCAATGTATTTTTTAATTTTTTTAAATCCTTCGCTGTAATTTTTAAAATCTTTAGAAGCTTTAAATTCAGTTAAATAGTAATCATTTGATACTTTTTCATCTTGTATTAAAATTGGATTATCAAAAACACCAAACCATACCATCGGCATACCATTATCTAAAAGAGAAACATGAAGTCCTTTTAAGTAACAGCTGGCTTCATAGGAAAAATATCCGCAAAGATATTTACCTTGATTAGTATATTCATCAATTAGATTTAAAGCAGATTCAATTTCAGATGGATTATTGGCTATAATGGTTTTAGCTGCATCTTTGAATAAATAATTTTTCTTATTTGTTATTTTATTGTCAATAGAAACAATTATAGAAATTTCTTTTGGTATAGCATTTCGCATAAAACGATTAAATCATAATAGGCCTGTGGCAGCAAACCATTTGTTATATTTTAATTTCAATTGTTTAATTGATCATATAAAGATTAAAATTAATAAATCAAATAAACATTTGATTTATTTTGTCTATAACTCTCATCTTGATAATTTTTGTACGTTTAAATATCAGTAAAGCAAATTCTTTATTATCTATTTAATTGATTATAAGAATGTTCCAAAAGATTTTCTGTTTCTAACCAGTTTATGCAGGCATCTGTTATGGAAACCCCGTACTTTAATTTAGAGATATCCTCAACAAGCTCTTGATTTCCGGCATTTAAATTACTTTCAAGCATCAATCCTATTAAATTTTTATTACCAGAAATGCGTTGATCCATTATACTTTTCCATACAACTTCCTGTTGTTCTGGAACTTTATTTGAATTTGCATGAGAACAATCAACCATGATCAAAGGATTCGCCCCTGATTTTTTCAGTTTTTCTTCTGCATCTTTAACGCTTTCAACATCATAATTTGGACGCAATCTTCCGCCCCTTAAAATAATATGGCCATTTGAATTTCCTTTTGTATTGACCATAGAAATCCTTCCATCCTGATCAATACCTAAAAAGCTGTGTGGATGAAATGATGAACGCATGGCATCGATGGCTGTTTGAAGATTACCGTCTGTGTTGTTTTTAAAACCAACCGGCATAGAAAGACCGCTTGCCATTTCTCTATGTGTTTGAGATTCCGTTGTTCGAGCTCCAATGGCCACCCAGCTAACCAGATCTGAAATGTACTGCGGAACAATGGGATCAAGCAATTCTGTTGCAGCAGGTAAACCCATTTCATTTATTTTAAGCAATATGCTGCGCGCTTTTCGTAAACCGGTTTCGATATCATTTGTTCCGTTTAAATGAGGATCGTTAATTAGTCCTTTCCAGCCAATGGTTGTTCTTGGTTTTTCAAAATAAACCCTCATTACAATGAACATACGATCTTTCATTTTTTTATGTAATTTTGCAAGCTTTGACGCATACTCAAGCGCAGACTTTTCATCATGAATTGAGCAAGGGCCTATAATCATCAACATACGTTGATCTTTTTGTTGTAATATAGCTTCAATGATTTTTCTACTTTCGCTTACCAATAAATTGATCTCAGGTGTAGCTGGAAACTCATTGATGAGCTCAGATGGGCTAATCAGTCTCATTGTCTTTATTACGTTTAAATTCGTTACTGGTATCATATTATTCAATCACTCTCTTTTAGACTAAGGTCTATATGGTTTTTTGGTTTTCTTTTAATATATTTAAAAGGATACCAAACATGGCTAAAAAACTTAAAATCGAGGTTCCACCATAACTGACAAGTGGTAAATTTAATCCTGTAGTTGGAAGTAAACCCATAACAACTGCTACATTCATAATCGCCTGTACGATGAAAAGTAATATAATACCTGTACCCAGCAACCGTCCATAACTGTCTTCAACTTTCATGAGCTTCATTAAACTATAAAGACAAATGGTCATATATAACATAAGTAAACCCACGATTCCTATGGTTCCAAGATCTTCTGCTACAATGGCCAGTATAAAGTCGGTATGTCTTGCCTGAAGATTATGCCTTTTTAAACCTTCACCGAGCCCCTGGCCCCAAAATCCACCGCTTAGAAAAGATTTATACGAAGCAATCAATTGAAAAGCTGTCTCGAAACGATATTTATATGGATCAAGAAAAGCCCTTATTCTCTCTAGCTGATACGATGACATGGTCAATAATATAACTGGAATTCCCAAAACACCAGAGATCATTAAAACATAAACAGGATAACCTGCCATAATCAATAGTATTCCAGAAAAAAGAACTGTTTGAATGGATGTACCCAAATCTGGTTCTTTTTTAATTAAAAATGCAATGATTAAAATAAAAAAAAACGCCAAAAAGTTTTTTAATAAACCGCTGGAATCGCCATGTGTATACATTCTTGCCAATACTAATACTATTCCAAATCGAACAGGGTCAGATGGCTGAATAGAAAAACCAGCAACCGTGATCCATCGGTGAGCTCCTCCCGCTTCACGACCGATTCCCGGAATAAAAACTAAAATCAATAATAGTATTGATATACCAAAATATGGCCAGGTAATTTTTTCCCAGATTTTGTATGAAATCTGACTAAATGATATTAAAACAACACTGCCGATGAGAACAAAAATGGATTGCTTTTTAATAAAATAATAAGGATCTCCGTAAGAAACTGTCGCTTCATACGAAGTTGACGCCAGTAAAATATTTAACCCAACCCCTACCAACAACAATATTAAAAAAAATAAAAAATAATCAGTTTTTTTGTACAAAGCAACCGCATTGTTAAAAGTTTGTTTCATACGCACATGATATCAATTAATATTGAATTTTTCTAATTGTTGTTTTTTTTCATCGCGTAAAAGCGCTTCTACAAGATCATTCATATCGCCTTCCAATATTTTATCCAGGTTATGTGATGTATAATCTATCCTGTGATCCGTTAAGCGATTTTGAGGGAAGTTATAAGTTCGGATTTTTTCTGAACGGTCGCCGGAACCGACCTGCGTCTTTTTTTCTTCAGCATTTTTTTTATGTTCTTCATCTCTGGTCATCTGGTTTAATCTGGAAACTAAAATATTCATTGCCCTGGCTTTGTTTTTATGCTGTGAGCGTTCTTCCTGGCAGGCAACAAAGATACCGGTGGGAATATGTGTGATTCGAACGGCAGAATCTGTTTTGTTGATGTGCTGGCCTCCCGATCCGCTGGCTCGATATGTATCAATTCTAAGCTGACTGGGATCAATGTAAAACTCACTTTCTTCAACTTCAGGAATCACTGCGACGGTACATGCAGATGTGTGAATTCTGCCGCCTGCTTCAGTTTCTGGAATTCTCTGAACTCGGTGCGTACCAGCTTCACGGTGAATCACATCGTATGCTTTTTCACCTTTAACTAAAATTACGATTTCTTTATAACCATGAAGATCACTTTCTGTCATGGACACAACTTCATAAGGAATTGATATTGTATCAAAATATCGGGTGTACATTCGAAAAAGATCACGCGAAAACAAGGCGGCTTCCTGGCCTCCGGTACCTGCCCTGATTTCCAGGAACATATTTTTTCCGACATTCGGGTCTTTTGGCAATATTTCGTATTCTATTTTTGGTTTTAATTCAAGAAGTTTTTGTTCAAGGGCATTTCTTTCTTCAATCAATGCATCTTTCATCTCGCCTGATTTTTCAGTTTTAAGATGCTGATTAACTTCTTGAAGTTCTTTTTTGCATTTTTTTTCCGCTTCGATCAGTTCTACCAGAGGAAAAATTCTCGATCGTTCCCGCGAAATATCTCTTAATTTTTCAGAATTACCGACAACAGACGGATCCGTTAGTCTTCTTTCAATGTCTTGAAATGTTTTCAAGACAGATTCCAGCATTATTTCTCTTTTATCAGACATTGGTTTTTTGCTCCCACCAGGAGTCGAACCTGGCTCTACGCCTTAGGAGGGCGCCGCTCTATCCATCTGAGCTATGGGAGCTCTTACGGGATACAATTTGCGACAAAAACACACCGTCAATCCATACGCAGTTATTCATGTAGACAAACATTTTAAGTGTTTACCAGGACAATGGTTAGTCTTGTATTTATCATTTATTTGCTGGCCCTCGCAGCATTTTATCATTTGTAAAAAGGTTTATACCCCTCTACTTTTAACCAAAACATTATTTTTTTCAAAATAAAAAATATAACTGATGAACCATACATCCAATAACATAAACAACTGATTTAAACGCATATATAAAATATTTTCAAATATTATCGACATAATAAAAAAAATTACAAAAGTAATATAAATTACATAAGCTGATTTTAATTTTTTATAAAAATTTACACTTGGTTTAAAGTTTTCATTTATTTTAATTGCCAGAAATTGAATGAGCACATAAATAAAAATACAGTAAAAAACTGTGTATATATAAATTAAAGAAATATGATTAGAATAAATAAAATTCGATGAATTTGAAAAAATTAAAACAGAAGCCAGTGTAAAAGCCATGAAAAAAAACATTAAAATTTGAACATTAAATATTTGACGATATGAGATATTTGTATTGTTTTCTTCGGATTTATTTTTTTTATTTCCAATAAAGTATAAAAATAGAAAAAATATGGTTAATGCAACCGAAGCATAAAAAACATAAAAAAACCATGAAAAACGATCATGGACCGATGTCCATAAAAATATACCAACACTTAACGTAACAACGGCATACTTTAAAAACTTGTTTTGAGATTTAAATTCTGATGAGTTGTATTTTTTACCGATCTTTACAACCCGATAAATCATGTTTAAATACTGAAGTAACCAGAATCCTAAAATTCCTGAATGAGAATGTAATTTAATGGAATGTGTTATATCGCGACGAAAAAAATGAAAGCTTAAATTTGCTGCCAGTGCAAAACCAAACAAGACCGCTTGAAATAAAAAATATAGCGAAACAGCGTCTGTATAGAATTCAAAATCACGATTACCTTTTTCTACTTTTCGTAAAGCATTTGCATACATAAAGATATAATATGCAAATGAAGTAAAAATAACAAATGCGCTTAACGTTAACCAAATACTTCCTTCTCTGTTAATAACCAGAAATAAAAAGAAAGGTAAAGGAATGTACAATGTCAGCATTTGGTGTAAAATTTGAGTTTTTTTAACTTGAATATTATAACGATTGGTTAAATTGTAAAAACCAATCCCTAAAAAAAGAGGTGTTATGGCTCCCAGTGTATGTAAATGAACCCATACGATTAAACCTCCCGTAATCGGCGCATTTAATAACAGCTCCGGTTTTACAATTACATAAACATGTGCAAGACTTATAAAGAAAGCCGAAAAAGCTGAATAGATAAAAATAACATTTACATTTTTATCAATAATATTTTTTTTTAATTCTTTCATTTAACTAACCATATTTTATAAATAAACTTGAAATAAAAACATAAACTTTAAAATGATCACTTTTATCAAAGGCAGAAACAAGATAATTTTTATCTTTTAAAAATGCAGGTAAATGCAACGGCATTTTACGATGATCAACAACAATTAAATCAGGACTCGAGCTAAAATTTATAACTTCTAAAATTTTTGTAAAAGGTTCCGGAGCCGGTAATTCTGATACGTCGATAAAAGCAATTTTTTCAGGATAATTTTTTTTTAAATTTTCAAGAATGTCTTTAAATATATTTTCATTTACTTGATAAAATCCATTTTCATCAAATTGATCATTTACCTCTAAATTGGTATTTCGAATAATTTTTATATGAAAAAACATCCCATGCTTTTTGGTTTTGTATTCATAGCCCAATTGTTTTAAGCGGGAGTACAGCGGAATCGGTTCAAAATAATTTATAATTTTTAAATATTCTGTTTCTTTTAAAGACGTTAACGATTTCATGATCTCATCAAATGGATCAACCTTTTTATCAATGATGGGTCTGACATCCAAAGAAATTTCAGTTTTATTATGAAAAAAACTTGCGTCAGCCTCGCCAGTATTTGAAAATTTTTTATCGTTTAATTTACTCATGTTTATTTTGTCCATTTTTTTTTAAGCATCGATGCTTGAAATTGTAATATTTCAAATAAAACACTTTTTTAAAAATTTCAATTACACATTATTTATGCCGTTTTTAATATAAAAAGATATATTATAGCAAAATGAGTTTAGACGATTTATACAGAGAAGTTATCCTGGATCACTTTGAGCATCCCAGAAACCGGGGAAAATTAGAACCACATGATGTATATGAGCATGGCTCAAATCCATTATGCGGAGATAAATTGGATTTATATCTTAATTTTGATCAACAGGGCAAAATTAAAGACGTTAAATTTGAAGGTTCTGGTTGTTCGATCAGCCAATCCTCCATTTCAATGTTAACTGAAGCCATTCAAGGTAAGTCATATGACGAAATTAAAAAAATTATAACAAATTTTAAAGAAATGATGCTTGAAAACAAACCAAATCCATTTACTGAAGATGAAGATTTGGAAGAACTGGCTTCTCTGGAAGGCGTTAAAAAATATCCCGTAAGGGTAAAATGCGCTCTTTTGGGATGGACGACTCTTGACGAAGCCATTGATAAAAAATTTATCAAAAAATAAATTTTAAATATTTCATCTTTTTTTATTTTCGATTTTTTTTAAACAAATTTACAACGATCATTTATTTTGCGCGGGGTAATGAAGAACCTTGTTCTGAATAAGGGGTGTGCTACACCCCTTTTTACCTGTAGATTTTTGATATTACAAATATATAAATATGCCGAATCTTATAGCAGGTCTTATGTTATATAAGTGGAGATTGTAGTATGCCGGTTACAATGGATGGATTAAGTTCGGGCATTAAAACCGACGAAATCGTTAAAAAGCTTAGAGATGCAGAACAAAAAAAGGTTGATGCATATGACAAGCGCGTAGAAGCATTAAAATACCAAAATATTGCCCTGGATGAACTTAGAAAAATGTCATTAGAGCTGCAAAAAAGCCTTGAATCACTTTATAATTTTGACTCACCTTTTGAAAAAAAATTAATAGAAACACTTCCTGAAGGGTTTATAGAAGGGGTTGCCAATAAAAATGCCACATACGGCCAACACAAGATTTCTGTTAAAAATCTGGCTCAAAGATTAAGCATTGCATCTAATGAGATCAAGCCGGATGAAAACCTGCCTCAATCAGATGTAACGATTAATGATAAAACTGCCCACTTTAAAGGCGGTAACATATCAGATTTTCATGATTTTTTAAACTCAGAATTCTCAAAAAATATTGCAGCAAAACAAATACAAAAAACACCCAATTCAACAGTTTTAATCATCGAAAGTAAAGAAGAAGGCAAAAAGGGACTTTTAAAATTTTCAGATTCTGCCGGATTATTTAAAAAACTTGAATTAAGCGGTTCAGGAATTATTCCCAAGAAAAAAAATACAGAAAGTTCCGACAAAAATGTTCCTCGTGAAGATTTTGAATCTGTACCCTTTGACTTATCAAGACTGTCAGTTTTAAACGAAGGACCGGCTTCTATTGGTGAAAATCAAAAAAGTATGACGCTTGCCGGAAATTCATCACGTCGACTGGATATTATTTCAGAAGAAAAACCAGGAAGACAAATTAAAGCAATTACAATTGAAATTGAACCAAAAAACAATGATACCAAAAAATCAGAATCTGATTCTACACCTGCTGAATTAACCATAGGACCTGTCAATACCATCAATATAAAGGGCATATTATTAAACACGTACAACGTTTCTCGTGAAAGAGACAAAGAACCTGAAGCGGATGTCAGCAATGAAAATTTTGATTATGGAGTGGCTTTGGAAGGTAATTTACAATCATTAAAAAAAAATGGATCGCTGGTAAATATTCCCATAAGGAAGCTGCCAAGCCATATTGATTTTTTTACAAAAAACAAAGAAGTTATTTTTAAGAACGTTCAACTCGTTTATTCCATAAAAGAAATTGAAAAAAAAGACACTCCGAAAAATGAAGATACTGCTGAAGATGAAGATTTGCTAAAACAAAAATCGATGTACCCTCACATATTAAATCCTGCCAAAGATGCCTTAATCAATGTAGATGGCATCGATATTGAAAGAGATAAAAATAAAGATTTAAGCGATGTTGTCGTTGGCGCTACCATTGAACTTAAACAACCAACCACTGCGCCGATAACCTTAAACATTAAAACAAATGAAAAAAAAAGTATGGAAATGGTGGCTGATTTTATTAAAAAATACAATGACCTTCTTGACTATTCAAGAAATATTTCATCCGGCGTTAAAAAAAATGCCGACGGAAAAATTGAAACCCTCTCTGAAGATGAGAGAAAACAGACACCGCTTATAACAAGCTCGCTGGTACGATCACTTGTAAGCGGATTACAAATGCGAATATCAAATGCATATCCTGCAAATGAAGCCCCATTTATTAGAATTTTACCAATGATTGGAATCGGAACAGGAAAACCAAATTCCAGTTGGCAGGAAATTTCAAACATGCATTTGCGATTTGAAGATGAAGGTCTGTTTAAAGAAATGATCAATAAACATCCATCGGCAGTAAAAGATTTTTTTGGTCAGGATAAAAATGGCGATAGAAGTTTTGATGATGGTTTAGCATACCAAATGGTTCAATATCTTAAAGGCTATACCACACAACTTAAGCAAGGCGTTATTCAATCTCAAATGCTATCGAATGAATCTCGAATTAAAGATTTACTTAAAGATAAAGATCGAAAACAAGCCATAGTCGATGAAAATGAAAAGAAAATGAAAATAAAATTTGGAATCATGGAGTCAGTTATCAGTAAACAAAAACAAACTGGTAATGCATTAAAGCAAAAATTTAAAAATGATGATTAATTCTCATTTACAGCAAAGTATCACTACGAATACTTAACTATGAATAGCTCTTTTCTTTACATCCAATGCTGCTTCCTTTAAAACTTCGGATAAAGTTGGGTGAGAATGTACTGTATGTATAATATCATCTACGGTAGCTTCATACTTCATTGCAAGTGATGCTTCCGCGATAAGTTCAGAAGCCCTTGGTCCGACAATAAAAATTCCCAGTATTTTATCCGTTACTTTATTCGCCAGTATTTTAACCATACCTTCTATTTCATTTAAAGCATGCGCTCGTGCATTTGCTCTAAATAAAAATCTGCCGGTATTGTACTCTATTTGATCAGATTTAAGTTGATCTTCGCCTTTTCCAACCCATGCAACTTCAGGAGAAGTATAAATGATTGATGAAATGGTATTGTAATTAACTTTGCTTTCCAAGCCACAAATTCGCTCGGCTACAACTACGCCCTCTTCTTCGGCTTTGTGTGCCAACATTGGACCTTCTATGATATCTCCAATTGCATAAATACCAGGACTGCTTGTTTCAAAAGTTTCGGGATCTACCCAAATTCGTCCATTTTCTAAAATTCTTATTTTGGTATTTTCCAAACCAAGATTTTCATAATATGGTTTTCTGCCGGCTGCAACGAGAATCATATCGCCTTGAATAATTGAAGTCTCATTTTTTTGGTTTATAACTTGCACTTCAACATTTTTCGTGTTTAATTTTACTTCATTAACCCTATGTTCCATCATAAAATTTAAACCCTGACCAGCTAATATCCGTTGCGCGGTATTTGCCATTTGTCTGTCTATTCCTCCAAAAAGTGAGGGCATCATTTCAACAATAGTTACTTTTGTACCTAATCTGTTCCATACAGCGCCAAGTTCTAATCCAATGGCACCGGCTCCAATTATAATCATATCTTTAGGGACTGAATTTAATGCAATAGCATCATCAGAAGATATAATGCTTTTACCATTAAATGGTATTGAAGGAATATTAACCGGATTTGAACCTGTTGCTAAAATAATAGCCTCGGATGTATATTGATTTTTTTCACCATTTTCCAAAGAAGTTACTTCAACACTATTTTTACCGAGAAGTTTTGCTGTTCCATGTACTCTGGATATTTTATTTTTTTTAATTAAAAAATCAACACCGGTACATCTTTCTTCAACTATGCTATTTTTTCTTTTCATGATTAACTGAAGATCATAATTTACGTCAGTTATATTAATTCCAAAATCTAATGAATGATTTTTGACATTGTTAAAAAATTCGGAACTCTCAAGTAATACTTTTGTTGGGATACAACCTACATTTAAACATGTTCCGCCGAGTTTTTCGCGTTTTTCAATGAGCATGGTTTTTTTACCAAGTTGCGATAGTCTTATAGCGGCAACATAACCTGCTGGTCCGCCGCCAATTACGATTACGTCAAAATGCTTTTCCATTAATTTTCTCCCTATAAACATACTTTTATCAAAAAAATTATTTTAAACAATACTTTTAAATATAATTTTAATCGTTTTAATTGACATTGATACAATATATTATTAGATTAAATCTAATACACAGATGGTGTAATTTTGATTTATAAATCAATCTAATAGTTAAAATTTTATTGTTCTTGTCAAGACAATAACTTTTTTCAGCATGCCATTAAACGCTAATGCGTGGTAAACCAATTTGTGACGGAGAAAAAAGTAAATGCCAGCTAGAAGAAAATTAGATGAAAAGGACGCAATCGATCACCTTAAAAAAATTTATCAACTTTTTTTAAAAGGTGGCGGAGAACCAACTCGTTTTACCATACGTCATTACAACAAACTGAATGAAAATTCCAGAATGTATATTGATGTATATGTTAAAAAACTTGGCGGTTGGAATGTGTCACTTCAAAAAGCGGCAATTCCTCTTGGATTCAGGCAGTACAAAGAGTTTAGTAAAGAAGAAATTGCAGCGTACATAAAAAAGGTTTATAAAAAATATTTAACCGAATCAAAAGGTAAAGGTAAATATAAAAATCAAGACAAAACTTTCAGAATGAAAGATTTTACTATTTACAATCCAAAAGTTGATAATATGTTTTCGCTTGCTGTAATTTTAAAACGTTTTGGCTCCTGGAGTAATGTCCTTAGAGAACTAAACATTCCAATTGGACGTAGTCGTGGATTAACAGAAAAACAAATTGTAGACCATGTAAAAAAAGTTCATGAAGCATTTATTTCTAAAAATGGAAAAGATAAAGTATTTTCAAAAGAAATGTATGAAACATTTAACTTTATCGATGATGTATATATTTCATCAAAGCTGATTGAAAGACGTTTTGAGACATGGTTGCAAGCAAAGAAAAAATTGAAGATTAAGTGATAAGAAGCCGAATAATAAACAAAATATTATTCGGCTTTTTTAAAATTTAATATTTTTACTCAATCGATTGTAAAAATACATAAAAATGCAAACTTCAACTCATAATAAAAATGAACCAGTCATTCAAGATAAAAACATCATCCCATACCCGACAAGAACTCTTGACCCTCCCATTACGTTAATTGACCGAGTAAAAGAAATTGAAATAGCAGGAAATACTATCCAGAGCCATGTCAATGGAAAACTGGATTTAATTTTAAAACAAATTCAAAATCTTCAGAATGAAGCAAAAAAAATCATCGAACAGGCAGAAGAAGATATCTTACTTCATAAAATTAAATGTAACTTTGAAAAAAAAGTTGGAATGATCATTCATCTTTATACAAGAAAAACCGGTGAATCTTTTTTTTCACTTCTGTCATCTGAAGAATGGCTTAATTCGCCAGCCACATACAAAGCCTCATATAGAATAAAACCTGACATGGGTTTTGAAAAACTATAAATTTATGAATATTAAATAAAATATCAAAACGTATATTTTTCAATATTTGTAGACAATATACATTATTATACTTATTCTAATAACATGAGTAACGACAATAAACTTACTGTTCAGGTACAGGATTCATCTAAAAAGTGGATGGAATTAAAAGCAGATAGAGATGCCGTATTAATGAGGGTCATCACTGGAGCTAAAATGGAAATGGAGGCATCATGTGATGGAGAATGTGCGTGTTCGACCTGTCATGTGTATGTCGACACTATTTGGCTTGATCATCTTGAACCGCCTACTGATGAAGAATTGATGATGATTGAATACACCGACAAACCAAAAGCAAACAGTCGTCTTGCCTGCCAGATTAAATTAAAGCCAGAGTTAAATGGTATGAGAGTACAGATTGTTGGTAAATGATCAATGAACAACTATAGTTATTTTGAAAAGTAAATGATTTAATATTTAAAATATTAAATTATCCTTTATAGTGGGCATCTATTTTAAAAAATATCATATGGATATTAATATTGATCATTTAAGTAAAATATATACGAAGCCTTTTACTAAAAAATCATTTCAAGCAGTTAATGATGTAAGTTTTAATATCAAATCAGGTGAAATTTACGCATTACTTGGACCAAATGGAGCAGGTAAATCAACTATTATAAAAATGATAGCCGGACTTGTAACGCCCACATCTGGAAGGGTGTTGTTCGATAACAATGTACATAAAAATTATAAGGTATTGAGCGCAGTTCTTGAAGGCTCAAGAAATGTATATTGGAGATTAACGCCGCTTGAAAATCTTCACTACTTTGCAAATTTACGCGGAATTTCATCCAGAAACATAATCGAGAAATCACATCAATTGCTTAAAGATCTTGATATCGAAGCAAAGAAAACAAACCAAAGTCGTCATCTTTCTCGCGGTATGCTGCAAAAACTTGCCATTGCAACAGCGTTAATTACTGATCCTAAAATTTTATTACTTGATGAACCGACCCTTGGGGTTGATATTGCCAGTTCTAGAAAAATAAAAGAAAAAATACGAAGTCTGGCAAAAGAAGAAGGTAAGGTAATACTATTAACAACACATCAACTCGAGCTGGTAGATCAACTTGCTGATCAGGTTGGTATAATACAAAATGGTCAATTAATTCGCCAGGGTAGTATACATGAATTAAAAGAAAATACTTTAAAATATTTATATCATATTTGTATTAAAGGAAAATTTAATATTTTGCCTTCATGGAAAAGTAATTTTCAATTAAAAGAAATCAAGTCACATGATGATACGACTGAATTTGAAATTAATTTTAAAAATCAAGCAGGTTTAAGTGAAGTACTTGATTATTTATCTAAAAATAAAACAGATATTGTTTTTTTACAAAAAAAAAGAGACAACCTTGAGGAAGTATTTTTACGATCTTTAAATACCAATGATGTAGAATAAGGAATTAAAATGGATGTAACATATGAATTTATACTGCTAGTAAAATCTGAATTTAAAAGAGAAATGCTTTTTTTAAAACGATACCCTTTTGAATCGTTGTCATTTATTTTTTTTATGTATATTATTTTACTGGCTGTTTTTTTTGGCATGTCTCAACTCTCAGCAAGAGGCAGTTTAAACATACATCAGGAGAGGATGATCATCGGTTATTGCTTAATGCAGTTTATAATGAGCAGTCAAATGGGATGGTCAGGTCAAATATCAAATGAGAGTCAAATGGGTACGCTTGAACAACTTTCTATATCAGGACATCGACTTGGTACTGTTTTGCTTGCAAGGGGATTTTCACAATTTCCCCGCCAAATTCTTGGTTTTTTTATATTAATGTATGCCTACGTTATTGCCATACCTGATATGAACCTTCATTTTGAAAGATTTATACCTGTTATACTTTTTTTATTTATAATAGCTCTTGGAGTTTATGGAATAGCTTATATATTTGCAGGTCTAACTTTATTATTTAAACGAGTTGGCTTTTTTTTCCAGATTATTAACTTTGCTTTTCTGGGACTTTTCTGGCAAAACAGAGATTCACTTGTAGAAGGAAGTCTTTTTGCCAGACTTTATGATATATTTCCTTTAACACTGGGAATGAAAAATTTATTATACATCTTTTCAGCAGATGAACTTCATCTGATTTCTCCACTTATGCACCAGATATTTTTTTCTCTTATTTTTGGAGTTTTTGGATATTTTCTTTTTTCTCTTATGGAAAAGAAAGCCCGCCAATTAGCGCTATTATCTCAATACTAATTAAAATATAAAAAATATTTGCCTTAATATATCACGCGATAAAGATAGTTAAAAGGAGTTAAAATATGAGTAAAACAGTTAAATTATTTTTTATGGTAACGATTTTAACATCATTCAGTGTTAGCTTTGTTTACCCAGAAAAATCCAAAGTGCCTCCCAAAATACCGCATGCTCAAGACGATAAATATACAAATTGTCTTGAGTGTCATGAAAAGGGTAAAGAAGTAGACGGTAAAAAAGCGCCAGTTACACGTCATCCTGCAATGAAAAAATGCAGTTCTTGTCACAAACCTTTAAAGAACTAAAATTAAACGATTTTTGTCGGGGGTGACGTAGTCTCTTTAAAAACCTGATATTTTTTTTATAAAATACCCTGTTTTTAAAAGACGTAGTCAAGGGGGTATGCTTACCCCCTTTTTTTAAGAAATTTAAATCAGGTTACAAATTGAACCTCAGAAGCCGGAGTTCGACAATCCATATCGGTTCCACGATTTAAATGATCTGCGACTTCAGCTGCTGTACCTACCATTCGTCCAAACAAGAACATTGTAAATACAAGATCTTTCATAGCATCTTCTTTAATTTCGCCGCTTTTAAACTGTTTCCAGAAAAGTTCGAGAGAAACCGTTGCAATTACCGCATCGATATTTACGCAAAATACATTATCTGTTGCGCCGACTTTATGCAGTTCAACAACCAGATAATGGTAAAATTCAAGGAAAGGATTGACAATTTTATGTTTTTCAAACAATTCACGTACATACTCTTCTCTTGGATCTACGTTAACCGGTTTGCCTTTAAATACAGGGTGATTGGTACATGGTATTTTATCGTACTGCAGATTGCCCTTGGCTTTTTCTACTTTTTTATACTTTAAATAATCGCTGGCAACAGTTGCCGCAAGCTTCTCAAGATCACCTGATATTTCTTTTATCGGCTTTGCATATGGATCAAGCTTATCTAACTTGCTGATTAAAAATGCAATGGCTTCGAATCCATTTCCGCCATGTGCAAGACCGGTGTTCATCATAAACCCTGCAAATGTAGTTGAAATATAATTTTTAGCACTAACGCTTTCTTTGGCTCCTTTAGCGCTTAAGGTTCCCGGGCCGTTTGTTATTGTTAAATTAAAAAGCGAATTTAATGCAAACAATTCATTTTTTTCCGGCGCCCTGTTAAACAATATTTTAAAACAACTTTCGGTGTAATTTGTATCGAGAGTTTTACCATCTTTAAGTGATTTCATATCATTCCAGAATTTATTTTTATCTCTGTCAATAACGGAATTGGCAACGATGATTCCGTTAATCGCCAGATAAACGCCTAAATTTTCTGCATCACTTCGCGAAATTCTTCGATCAGTTAAAGCCTTCCAGGAAACTCCCAGTAAAATCGCTACAACCATAAGGTGTAAAGAGTTTACTCCGCCTTTATCGCCGTTTTTTTCGACATAGGCATTCACAAAACGCGTAAAAATATTTTCTAGTGAATGTTTTTTCATAACAATCATTAAATGATCATAAACTTTTTGATCATTTGGTCCGGTAGCTGATTTGGCAAGATCTTTAACTTCAACCAGTTTTTTTGATATTAAATCATCTTCAATATCCAGTTTATGACCAATATCTACGTAAAATAAATCTATTAAAATTTTAGTATTTTGCTGAAATGCTTTATACATTTCATTGTTACCCGACATCAATACACATGCGCCGATATAAGCATTTGGGGTTGCTCCATTTTTACGCGATTCAACCGCAAAATCATTATATTTAGTTCCTTCTGAGGTTAGCCAGTTTAAAACCGGAGTTACAATGTGCATCTGGTTTGCGCTTGGCATATCTCTAAGAACAGCAAATAAGCTTGATGCGCCAAAATCTTCACTGACAAGGTCTAAAAGCGATTTACCATGTATTTCAGTTACATCGGTTTTTTTGTTCATTCGTGTTGCGCCGGATGCATTTCTCATCGTTTGACGTAAATATTGAGCGCCCACCATATGGTTGGCTTCGTCAATTTCCTTGTCATACGGAGACATCGCTTTTACAGATTCTATATTAAGTTCTTTAGGAAAATGCAAACCTTGATGGTTTACAAACCACGGTTTCAAACTTAAATCGCCAATTGGTTCAAAGTCAGATTTATGCCCCAGCATTTTCATTACTTCAGCAAGTGCTTCGGGAATTTGCTGAATGGTTTGCACACGAACACCGCGTTTTGAAACCTTTGGTTTTTTAGGATCATATTCCGGTACACCAAAATACTTGTCAAAAATTTGTTCTTTAGCAATGGCATCGTCCCCGACACCTGAAAGTGCACCTGCATGACCTACTGATCTTGTCAGGTTTTTCTTCCATCTTCCGGTTACTACAGCAATGATTGGTTTGGTAAACGGGTACAATCCCTGTTCTATCCATTCAAGGGCTTGTTGTTCATAATATCCGCCTGGTTCTACATACACAATAACAGCCTTGGTTCTTGGGTCATTTTCTGCTGCATATAAAAATTCTGGCAAGGCAAAATGTATGTAAACGTCTTTACCGCTGGAAACTATGGTAGATGTACCAAAACCTGCTGTTTTAATGTACTCAGAAATAGTTGTACTGAAGTTTCCTGAATTTGAATGAATAGCTACACTGCCTTTAACAAGAGATTCGCCTGGCTTATCGCCGCCAAGAGCCCCGCCAATACGAACTCTGTCCCATGAATTTGCCACACCAAGAGAGTTTGCGCCGATTACATCAACTCCCCTTCTCTGGCAACCCCAACGTATGTAACGAGAATCACGCACAGACATTTTTTCAGTTACAATAACAATTTGTTTTAAATGTTCATTGCCAGCACAAAGTTCAGATACGGCATGTGATACTGCATTTGGAGGTAAATAAATTACTCCAGTATCAAACTTAATGCCATGCTCAACAATATCAGAAACGCTGCCATAAACAGGAATATTACCAATTGGAGTTTCAAGTACCTCACCAGCCCTGCCGTATTGAACGCCGGCAACAACGTTTCCGCTGCTGTAAATATGAGATACTGGCGTTACTTTAGAACTTTCACCGCCTAAAATGTTCATAACAACGACTTTAGAGTCTTTATTTGCTAAATCAACCAGTGACTTTGCTCCAACAAAATAGGGAAAAGGACTCTTATTATTTCTATTATTTTCTTTCATTTTATTCCTCTTTAAATTATAAATTATATCGTGAAATTTTTTAAACTACTGCAAAATGTTTCCGATAAGGTTTTAACTTATCCTGCAGCTCTACCTGATTTCTGGTTGTCAATGATCCAGTCATCAAGTTTTAAAGCATGCTCTAAAACACCCACCATGGAACTGTCAAAACCAAAAAATCTATAGGGTACTTTCAGGTTATCTAAAACATCACGGGCATAGACCATGCCACGAATGAGATTTGGACCGCCACGGCCTACAACAACTTGAACATTTGGATTAAGATGAATGTGCTCTTTTAATGAATCAAAAATACCCTTAAAAGTAACAAAAATATCTGTGTTGTTAGCCTTTCCGCCAATTAATAGTACAACGTTTGTTTTTGCCAGCCAATGTTTAAATGATATATCTGCAATTGATTTCATTTTTGCATATGGAGGGTTTCCGCCAAAGTCAGATGATATAATGGCTTTTTGCCCAAGAATTTCAGTTGCTGCCGAATTTGCTCCGCCTCCAAATATAAAAGGAAGAATGGTACCCTCCGGGTTTAACTCGGTTACATCACTTTGTCCCTGGTAGGTTCTAAGTAAGTTTATTTCTGCCTCAAAGTCTGTTATATCTGTCGAAAATATTTCCTCTGGAAAACTCATACGCTTCCAACCTGGATTGTCCTGATCAAATGATGCTTTAATATCGCAGGCAACCGGCGTAAAACGACCGCCTTTTGACTGCATACGAATTGGATTTAATTCAAGTGTTATGAGACCGTAGGTATCATAGGCCTGCCATAGTTTTGGCAGATGCTGAACAAGAGGGCTTATGTACTCCTGAGGGCAGTTTAGTTCACGAAGCGCATCAATGATATGAAATGATTTAACGCCAGTAACAGGATTAAATACAATTTCTTTTTTCTTGTCAGGAGAAACTTCTTCAACATCGACTCCTCCCTCAACAATGATGGTCATGACTGGTTGTCTATGAATGGTCGATGATGTAATGCTTACGTATATTTCAGCATCCGATGGAATAAATCCTTCAAATGTAACACCGTTTGCCTGTACCGTATGATTACCCTGATGATGTTTTGCAAAATAAAGTTCTTGTTTTGCAGCAATAGCTTCATGAACGCTTTTTGCAATTTTAACAAGACCAGCTTTTCCTTTTTTACCAATACCGCCTGTAAAAAAAGGTTTAACGACACATTTACCGCCGTGTGCAGCCATGAGTTTTGAGATATCTTCAATTGATGCCTCTTCTGTTAAACTCGGTGATACCGGAAATTCAACCATCTCGAGAATTTTTCGTCCATATTTTAAGCCTGTTAATTGCATTTTCCCCTCTTTAATTTAAATACAAAATGATAACTTAGAGAATTCTGTTATCAATATTTTTATTATTATAGTTTAAATATTTTATAATAATATATTCCATTATTTAATTATCTAATGGAAAGGTCGTATTTTTTAAACACCGGATCAATCTTTTTTTATTTTAGAGCATCGTTTATAAGCTAGTCTTAGTAATTTTAGATAGAAATATAAGAGCGCGCCCCAAAACTTGTGCGCGCTATTCCGCTACAGGGATGTACCGGCATTTTTGTGTGCTGAGCGCACATAAATGTAGCTTTTTGCGGTTTTTGTTCACAAAAAGTATGCGTCACAAAATCCATGGATGTGTTTTGGGACCCTCTCTAAGTGATTTGACAATTATGTGACAAAATTGTTTATAATTATATATTATTAAAATCTGGAATCCTGGAAAGTTCGCCTTTTCATAGCTATACGTTTATAAAGAAAAAGAAACAATACAAAAAAGATTAATGCTGAAAAAAAGATAAAACGAACAATGCGAAAAGGTTTTAATATCAAAATCATACCTATCCAGCCGGGATATTCTAAATATCCAGCTCCATCCATTTTATTCCAGAGTCCAGTTTCTACTGCACCAATAACCCACCCCGAAATACTCAAAGATAATGTAAAAAACCACCAAAAAATTGTCCAAAATCTTTCGTTTGGATTATGTTCCTCTGTAGAAATAACTTCTTTAAAATTACCTTCTTGTGATAATTTATCATGATTTTTTATTAAAAATACATATAAAACAGGAAGAAAAAAACCAGATAAAAACAAATGTCGTTGTGAAACAATCCAGTCGGTAAACATAAAAGTATTTTGAAAATTCGGAATGCAGGTAATGATTTCTGCCAATATAAAAATAGTGAAAAACATAAATGCAAAATTCATCACTCCTTTAAAACGACTATCCTCAATAAATCGTTTAGTGACAAATTTAAAACAAATAAACGAAATAGCATATGATAGCGGAACCAATAATACACTTATTTTTTCAATCAATAAAATATATTCACGATAAATATAAAATTGAATATTAAAAAATAAAATCATCATATAGATAAAAGTTACTAAAACCCACTGAATCTTGCATATCTGTATAGTACCATCTATATTTTTATGCCTTTTAGAATCATCGTCTAAATCACTTACTCTCATCAATAACGTAGTATCATTATTACGATCTTTATTACCAAAAATATTTTTTTGCCGCCAAAATGCCGCGAATGCCTGAATAAATAATATCAATTTATCCATAACAGTTGCATATAAGGATATCTTGATTTTTTCAATATGATTACGATCAGGTAAAAATGAAAGATAAAAAATTCCTGACAATAAAGTAATGATGAAATAATTATAAATATAAACGTGATAAGATATGTCTATAACATTTGAAAAAAATGTGTTTAAGACAGGTAATCGAAATCCAATTGTAGCATAAATCAAACCAGATACAATGGCATGCTTTAAAATAAAGACAGTCATAAATACAATCACTGGAATTATAATATAATAATTTATAATGAAATTTTTATCTCGATTGTATCTTGTTTTTAATGACTTACGTATTTTATTTTTTTTATAACTACCTAACGAATCAGAAATTTCTAAATTATATTTGTAATAATTCCATACTTCAGTTACAAAAATGACAATGGATAAAACAATTAAAGTAACTGCCAGCCAATCAAAAATGAATTGTACGGAATATTGAATTTTAGCGACCAAATTTCCAGAAATTTTAAACATTATACCCGTTTGAAATAACCAGAAAAAGTAAACAGAACGTTGATTATCTATATTGTAAACATTAAGATTATACAGAACAATTGCTGTTAAAATATTTAAACATAAACCGTATTCAAATATGTTCTGATGAAGAAGTCTTGCTGTAGAATAAAGATCAATATGTTGATTATATATTCCAGGAAAAGCTTGATAGGAATCAAGCAACAAACCAGTAATTAGTAATGATAGTAAATAGAAAATTACTAATTTATAATAAATCTTTAAAATATTCATGATGAAAACTTACAGATATTTTGAAATAAAAGCGAATTCTATATCATATCAAGATAATCACTGTCTTTTGGAAGACCATGTTTACGAGGTCTCATTGGAATTAGTTTTCCATTGATATTATAAATACTTCTTTTACCAAGAACATCGCCGCTTTTTTCTTCCTGATAAGGTTCAGTACGAGGTTCCCCTCTCATAATTAACGCAAGATCTATTTTTTTTCTAATTTCACGTAGCTCTGCGGGTGTAGAGCTGATGGCATGATCTGGACCAGGTAAGCTTTTATCCAGAGTAAAATGTTTCTCAACAACAACAGCACCAAGAAGAACAGAGGCAAACGCTGCATCGCTACCATCTGAGTGATCTGAAAAACCAATTAGAGCTTTTAATTGATCATGTAAAAATGGTATTGTGGAAAGATTTAATATGTGAGTGCTTGCTGGATATTCAGAAATACAATGTAAAAAAATTACATCTTTTTTGTTAAATACCCTGAAAAAAGATGCTGCGCTTGCAATTTCTGATAGCTTGCTGTTTCCAGTAGAAATGATCAAAGGAACTTTTTTCTTTACTACTTCTTTTAGCAATAAATAATTATTAATATCACCTGAAGCAATTTTAATAAAAGGAGCTTTTAACATTGCTAAATGTTCGACCCAATCTACTGTTAAAGGAGTTGATATAAAATCTAATCCAACCTTTTTAGCCTCATTTTGTAATATTTCATGATCAACATAATTTAGTTCATATTTTTTAAATATAGAATACAATACACGCGCATCGGGAACCTGATTATTTATAAACAAATCTGTTGTGTACGATTGAAATTTTACAGCATTTGCACCACATGAAGCTGCTTCATGTATCATTTTTTGGGCCAATTCAATATCACGATTATGATTAAGACCAATTTCCGCGATCAAGTAGGGACGATTTTTTTGAGAAATGATATTTGAACTATATTGTGAATGAATTTTATTTAAAAAATAGTCATCCATGTTCTCATTACCGACTATAATATCTTAAGCCGGTCAAAACTGTTGCAGGATTTATATTTCTGCCATATTGAGTGATTTCAAAATGCAAATGAGCACCGGTGGAGTAACCCGTATTACCTGATTGTGCAATTACACTTCCCTGCATTACACGTGCACCAGGCTTTACATAGATTTGACTTAAATGACCGTATAGAGATTTATAACCGTCCTCATGCATAACAACAATAGCATTTCCATATCCGCCTAACCAACCAGCATACGTAACTCTGCCTGATTTAGCTGCCCTTACTTGCTGATAATTTGCCATAAAATCCAGACCTTTATGAAAAGCACGTACTGGATAATTTCTCCAACCATAACCACTGGTAATGTAATGACTGACAACTGGTATTAACCATGAGCGAATTAAATCATCTGGTTTTGCATCAGGTAAAAATACTTCATCTCCAGCTTCAAGTAAATCATTTCCGATATTTGAATTTGCCTGAATAAATTTCTCGCTAGGTACATTGTAACGAGATATAACACTTGCAAGTCTTTCTCCCTTTTTTAACGCGTAATAAAACCCTTCTCTACTAGGTATTTGTAAAGTTTGCCCCACCTGCAAGCTGTCAATCATCCGAATACCAGATGAACCAGCAATAGCCTCAATTGATACATCAAACTTCTTCGATATTCCAGTCAAGTTATCGCCTTCTTTAACTTTATATACACGTTTAAATAATGCCTGATCTTCATTTTTATTTTTTGTAAAAGATGCAGAGTCGTCAACTCCAAGTAGTTTATCTTTTAGAGCTTCATCTGCTTCACTTTTTGCTTCGTCATGAGCATTATGATTTGCAGTTGCTAATTCACCAATACCACCTACACCCAGATCACGCGCTCCTTGGGCGCTTTTTTGTTTGGAACTTAAAGATAATAACAAAATTAATGCAAATACAATGGGAACAACGCTGAAAAACATCACCAAATTATTGACAAAATACTGAAAAAATTCTTTCGGTAAATTACGTATTTTCAAGCTTTGAATTTTTAATGTACCATTTTTTTTATAAGAATAAAACAATATTCCTGACTTGAGTTTATTTAAAACAGAAACAATGTTCCCTGGTTTTTCATGTTTCGTGTTTACCGATTTATTTATGTTTTGTTTTTTCCAAATCATTTAAAAATCCCATATCTATTATTTTCGGCAATTTATGTCTCAAAAATTACTTAATTGTTAGAAATATTCCTAATCTTTTTTATCTTGCCGGTCAGATTCTTTCAATAAACTGCTGCCATATGATTCTTCTACAAGTTTTTGAATGTCTTTTTTATTACCGGCATTTATATTAATATTACCCTTCATAACAACACCTTTTGAAAGGTGTACCACTGGAGCATTGATGTCGCCTAACATTTTTCCAGATTCAGCCAATCTGACCTCATTTCTCGCAAAAATATCGCCAATAAGTGTTCCAGCCAGCATAACATTATTGGCGTGAATATTGGTCTTAACTTTACCAGTTTCACCGACAACGAGAGTGTCATCTGTTTTAATTTCACCTTCAAACTTTCCATCAATACGAATACTGCCTGCAATGTAAAATTGACCCTCAAATATTGATCCTTCACCTATGATTGAATTATGTCCGTCGTCTCTTGCCATATTTTTTTCCTGATTTAAGACAAATTAGATGCATACTATCTACTGACAAGCATTTTTAACATTAAATTTTACCTTTGCTTCAATTGTTCTTTAAATATTTGTTTAATTAACATATTAATTTTGCAGAATTACATTTAAATTAATGGTACGTGTTCCTTCGTTGTTTAAAGTCGATGTATTGGCACATTTAGCGCATCGAAACAAGTGCATTTTCAAGAAGTAATCCATATTGTTGAGTATTGTTTAATTTTTAAAAAATTATTGCTTATACCGAATAATTTACAGATATTACCTTAATATGGTAAATTTACAAAAAACAATAATGATCGTTGAAGACGATGAAATTCAAAATGATATTTTAAGTCATATTTTAATTCATATGGGTTATAATACCATACAATCCAGAAATGGAAAAAATACTTTAAAATTATTAGAAACTCAAAAACCTGACCTTATAATCATTGACCTGAATATGCCGGACATTACAGGATTTCAACTATTGAAAGAAATAAAAGATAAACCTGCACTTTCAAATATTCCAGTGCTTATGATGAGTATCGATTCTTCTGATGAATCTGCCATACTCAGTATATCACGCGGGGCAGAAGGTTTTATACACAAACCCATAAAACTACATGAACTCTTTGTTAAAATAAAAAATGCTATCAAGGTAAATATACCGAAATCTGACGTTGATCTTTTATTAAAAAATATTCGAAACAAAAACATCATACTTTCCGAAAAATATTCTCCCGAAATAATAAATCTGGTACTTGGAGATCAGAACGAGCAGGAAGTGGGTGCAAAGTATACATTTGCATCGATTTTATCTATACGGCTTCATGGATTATCTGCACTAATTCATCAGATTGACTCAGACAAAGTACAATCCATCGTTAATGAAGCCGTTGGTGATATTTCTAAAATAATATTTAAAAGTCGAGGAACCATAAATCTAATTGTAAATGATTTAATCATCAGCACATTTGGAATTCCTGTGGTATATGATAAAGATACTATAAATGCCCTGCTCTGCGCAGAAGAAATTAAAAACTATGAAAAAGATTTAAATAGGTTTTTAAAGTCTATTACACAGCAAAAAATTGAAATTTCAACTACCATCACAAGTGGTAAGTTATACCACGGAATTGTCAGTGCTATTCAAAAAATAAACAACAGTCTTATCGGAACACCACTAATTCGTGCTTTTAACCTCGAAAAACTTCCAGACTCTGAACATGAATTTATCATCATTGATAACAACACACGCGAAGTCATACAGGAATACATTAATATTGAAGATTTACCACAATACTCTAACATTGATTGTTTTCAGCCTCATGAAATTTATCGGGTAACGAAAATTTTACACGATAAGATCATCAACATTACCAATCTTAATAAACAATATACTCCGCTTGACTCTGTTGGTGATGAAGGATATAAAAAACTCTAGCATCTGAAAAAAATATTTCAAAATTTTGGGTTTTTATTTTTTATGAATCATTTTATCTATCCGGATAAAAAATTGTGCGAGCATAGCGTAATGAATATGCCACAAGACCGCCAATTTGTGTAATGACAACCGGAATATCACTCAACCACTTCATCGGCAAATCCATAAGATACCACAAAGCAGAAATGGCAATAAAAAATACTCCAAATTTTCCCCAAAGACTTGGCTTCCCAAGAGTATCTCTTTTAATTAACAAGAAAATTCCAAAAAAAGATCCATAAATTTCACGAATAAATATAATTAAAAACATATAAAGTGGATACCCTCTTTTTAAGTACATCAAGTATAGACCTACCAGAATGGTGATTTTATCCGCCACCGGATCTAGATATTGACCTAGAGCGCTTTCCTGTCCCAGTTTTCGAGCAAGTAAACCGTCAAAATAGTCAGTAGAGATCATCGTTAAAGCAATGATCAGTGTAATTATTCTATATTCATGAATATAGTTTTCGTTAATGACCAGATACCACAGAGGAAAAAGAAGCAAGATTCTGGAAAAAGTTAGAAAATTAGATATTGTAAAAACTCTATGTCTAAATAAATCCCTTATGGTCATGACTTGCTAAGACTTGTTTTTTACAAGAGTACTTTCCCTTGAAGGTCCTACCGATATTAATTTAATAGGTACTCCGCAAAATTTTTCGAGCGCTGTAATATATTTTTTAGCATTTTTAGGTAAATCACCGTAATTTTTACATTCGTGAATAGGTTCATTCCAACCGGGGTATTCTTCATATAAAACACGAATATTATCATAATCCGATGAAGGAAAATATGAAATACGTTTTCCTCGTAGTTCATAACCTACAGCTACTTTTATGGACTCAAAAGAATCCAGAATATCAAGCTTTGTCAATACAATGGAATGAAGTCCATTAACCCTGGCAGAATGACGAATGATCTCAACGTCAAACCAACCCACTCGTCTGGGACGTCCCGTTGTTGCTCCAAATTCATTGCCGAGTTTTCGCAAATGATCGGCATCTGCCCCCATAATTTCAGTTGGAAAAGGTCCTTCACCTACACGGGTAACGTAAGCCTTCGTAATTCCTATTACATTTTCTATGAATTGAAAATTAATTCCGCTTCCGATGATGGCTCCGCCTGTGGTTGGGTTTGAACTTGTAACAAAAGGGTATGTACCATAATCTAAGTCCAGCATGGTTCCCTGTGCGCCTTCGAGCATGACTTTCTTAGCGGAACCAAGCTCCATATTAAGATAATACGAAACGTTCACAACATATTTTTGAAATTTCTCAGCATATTCCTTTAAATAATCGCTCACCTCGCTGATTTTAAGAGGTTCAATTCCGTAAATTTTTTCAAGTAAAATATTTTTATTTTCAATGAGATGAGGAAGCCGTTTTGTATAAAAACTATCTGTGTAAATATCAGCAAGACGGATACCAACTCTGGCAACTTTATCGGCATAACAAAGACCAATACCTCTTTTGGTGGTTCCGATTTTATTATCGCCGAGATTTTCTTCAGATTTCTGATCCATCAGTCGGTGGTGAGGCAACAAAATATGCGCATTATCAGCGACTCTTAATCGATCTTTGTATTGAATATTCTTAAGTTCAAGACTTTGTAATTCATTAAAAAAAGCTTCAGGATCAATTGCCATTCCGGCACCTAAAACACATATCACATCAGGGTATAAAATTCCAGAAGGAATTAAATGAAAAACATACGTATTTCCATCCACTTTTACCGTATGACCGGCATTTGAACCTCCCTGATAACGGACAACGATGTCCATATCATTTGACAAGTAATCGATTACTTTGGCTTTTCCTTCGTCGCCCCATTGGGTTCCGATAATTAACGTTGCTGGCATACGACCAGAAATTTTACTTGGTTTACTTCAACAAACCATTTTTTATATGAAATAAAGTGATTAAAATTTTATGCTCATTTGCGTCGATGGGTCGAGCTTCGTAAAGAAGATAATTTTGTGTCCTTACAAAATTTTTTGAAATTACATCAGGAATATCGCAATAAAATCAGTATCCTGCCCGGGTGGTAATTTTCAGCTATACCATAGAAAATTAACTACGAGCATCACGGTTATCGCACAAGCTGTATACTTTATATTCGGATCATCAGTGAAATATTGTTTACAAAACTAAAGGTACAATCATATCACTCTATATGGAAAAAATAACTGGTAAAATCATTTCCAGAAAACCTCTTGCCGGAGGCGACATCAATGACGTTTTTTTAATCACTTGCGAAAATGGTAATTTTGTTTTAAAACGCAATGATCACGTTCCAAATGATTTTTTTGAAAAAGAAGCTGCAGGCCTTACTTTACTGAAACGCCATGGATTAAACGTACCGCAAGTTTTGCATACTGATACGCGACACTTACTGCTGGAATATCTACCTCCTCAAAAAAATCACATTTTAAAAGACGAAGTCAATGCCGGTAGACAATTGGCTTCATTGCATAGTATAAAGCAAAATAGTTTTGGTTTGGAGTATACTAATTATATAGGCTCCCTTAAACAAGAAAATGGTATTTTTAATAGCTGGCCGGAGTTTTACATAAAATGTCGCATCGATGCACAATTACAATTGTATTTTAAAAACAAACCAAACCCCGATGAAAAACACTGGCAAAATCTAAAAAAATTTATAAAACACAATTTACTTCCAGAATTTTCATCGTTGTTACACGGAGATATATGGGCAGGTAATCTTTATTATTCATCAAAGGGGCCGTTTTTTATTGATCCTGCTGTTTACCGAGGGCATTACATGGTTGATCTGGCTTTTACCGAAATGTTTGGAGGATTCGGTAAAGACTTTTATGCAGCTTACAATGAAATTCTTCCTGTTGACAAAACATACAATGATTTAAAAAGTCTGTATCAAATTTACCCTTTGCTGGTACATGCCAATTTGTTTGGAGGCAGCTATTATTCTTCTGCCCTTTCACTGGCAAAAAAATACTCATAAAAACAAAGTCCGTATCTTCTCGATTAAGAAAAAATACGGATTCAATGTTATACGGACAGAAAATTTAAATCAATAATTATTGTTCCACTCTGATCAATTGAACTTCAAAAATAAGAGTTTCATTAGGACCGATTTTTGAGCCAGCCCCTCTTTCACCATAGGCAAGTTGAGCTGGTATAAACAATTTCCACTTACTGCCTTCATTCATCAACAGCAACGCTTCTGTCCACCCGCGAATAACACCGCGAACTGGAAACGTTATTGTTTCACCGCGTTCTACGGAACTGTCAAAAACCTCACCATTGATCAAGGTTCCATGATAATGAACTTCCACTTTATCAATGATACGAGGTTTAGGGCCTTTTCCTTCTTTCAAAACCTGGTATTGTAAACCGCTTTCTCTGACCACAACCCCTGGATTTTTTTTATTTTGATTTAAAAAATCCTGCCCTTTTTTGAAATTAATTTCGGCAATGTTGTTTTTTTGAGATTCCTGATCTGTTCCATAAATTTGAAAAATAAAAAATACGGAAATTAAAATCCCTGTAAATATTTTATTGTGCATGTTTTTTCCCTTTAAAATTGAATTCTAAAAATTTCTTAAACCGAATTTATAGAAATATACCTGTTATCAACCAGAAAAAACCCATTTCAACGGGTGCGTGTATATAAATATGGTAAAGTGCCTTATATACCAAGTAATTCTGCCAGATTGTCCTTATGTTGACAGAAGAACAAATTGAAGAGTTATCAGAGGAATTCAAAGAAAAGCTCCGCAAAGGGAATACAGAGAAATTGAATAACTTTTATGATAAGGAAAGCTGGGTTTTAGAGCAAGGCAAGAGTATGGAACAAAAAATTCTTGAAGAGGTCGCTTCCTGCAAGAGTAAAAAAAAACTGTCCCCAATGCCAAAAGCCGCTAAGGTTGGTAAACTACAAAAACCGTCTACTCAAAACAAGTGTCGGGGATATCACAATAACAAGACC
>JAOUFY010000113.1 GCA_029857955.1 Spirochaetia bacterium | reverse complement strand
GTTTAACGTGATTAATGTTAAAAAAGCGCCAAATATACTACACAGACCATTGTTTAATACTTAACAAGCTTGCATGCTTTACAACATTTAAAATTAATGCGGAGCCGCTTCAAGTTTGAACATGTATTAGTATTGCTTTAATAAAAATCCCCCAACAGTCGTTTCTTCTCCATATCATAAAAGATACAATAGAAGGCTTCTGGGTGGATGTTGTTAGCAGCTTTTTAAGCCTGCAGCAAAATAGTATTTAAAGAATATAATGGAGATTTGCTATGCATTGATGGCCCCATTTTTTTGTAAGGAAAGAGAAAGTAAAAGGGTTGATCAGGTAAATAAACGAAGAAGCGTGGCATATGCGTTTTAAAATCATTGGAAAGATCTTTTTATCGGCAATTTTTTTAGCCGGCTGCACTTTGAGTTATGTTAAAGATGATACACTGAAGTCACTTGAAAAAAAATACGAAGGGGTGTATGTTTGTACGAAAGATTTGCCGATAGGTAATGATGAATTCGTAAAAAGCGGTACAAGAGTTCGTTTATACTTTCAATCAGGTACAAACTCATTAAAAGTTTATGCTTATCCGTTTGACATAAGCCGAGAGCAATCGATTGGTAAAAATATATTGTATTTGTTTGATACAGACTTTCCAGACAACAAGTTTGAAGAAGTCGTTCTTGATAGCAAGTTAAAAGAAATTGTCAAGAAAGTAGAATAAAAAACACTATAAATTCTTCATACAAGTTAAAAATTTAATGTTTAATCATGATTAATTTACTTGCCCATGTATTTAGTTGCTAAAGTTTTGTTTTGAAAATGAAAAAGATAATGACATTAAAAAATATTGCAATTGTTTTGGCCGGTTTATCTGTTTTATTGATTGTAGCTTTTAAAAAGAACATCATAATTAATAATACCAATGCCCCCAAAGTTTATAAAAATGTTAAAGGAGAAATTGTGGATAAAATAGCCATCATAAGTACAAAGCAAGGTAGTATTTCAATACGTTTACGTCCGGATCTCGCGCCAAGACATGTAGATAGTTTTATTAAACTTTCAGAAAAAGGCTTTTATAACGGTACTACATTTCACAGGGTTATTCCTGGTTTTATGATTCAGGGCGGAGACCCCACTTCAAAAGATCAAAAAAATAGAATGTCTCACGGAACAGGCGGCCCCGGTTATAATATTCCCGCTGAGTTTTCAACTACAAGCCATAAACGAGGAATATTGTCAATGGCCAGATCAAATGACCCCGACAGCGCGGGCTCCCAGTTTTTTATCGTTGTTAAAGATTCTCCTTTTCTTGACGGTCAGTACACTGTTTTTGGAGAAGTTATCGAAGGTATGGACATTGCAGATAAAATTGTTGCAGTAGCTCGTGATTCAAGGGATAATCCAATTGAACCCGTGGAGATGATGATTCAAATTCAAGATCGCGCTAAATAAGATTATGAATGACAGACCAGCTTTCTAATGAAAACTGGCAAAAAATATAGAGGATAAATTTATGGCATTAGTAAAAGGGGCTCAGGAGGTAACAAATTCAACGATCGGACGAGATTCGTTTTTTACCGGTCGATTTTATATCAACGGAAGCCTGAAAATTGACGGTAAATTTGAAGGTAAATCGCTTCAAGCCGAACAACTTTACATCGGGGTAACCGGAAAAGTAAAAACAAATATAATTGCCAATTCAGTTATTATTGAAGGTATTGTCATGGGGAATGTAACCGCAAGAAACCGTGTTATGCTTTTACCAACAGCAAGAATATTCGGCGACATTAAAACTCCTGAATTGATCATTCAAAATGGAGTGTTGCTTGAGGGAAGATGTACCATATCTAACGACCTTAAACATTCAGCAAAAGATATCATTGAGACTGAATACAACAAACTCACTGTAGGTGAAACCTCTGTTAAATCAACTTAAATGTAAGTTGTAAAGACCATGAATGTATCAAATCACTATATTGTTGTATCTATGGGCGACCCTGCCGGCGTAGGCTGGTCTGCGCTAATTCGTATACTTTCTGAAAAAAAAAAGATCAAAAATATCTTAACGAGCATCAAGAAAAAAAACTAGAAAACCTTATCATCGTAGGTGATTATTTTAAAGAAGATGAATTCTTTTTAAACGACCTGTTTGATGTATATCCTTATCCGGATTCAAATGAAGCTTTGATCGATTTTCGCAACAAGATTTTAAACAAAGGCTGTAAATTACCGGTGTTTTTTTATCTTGAAAAAGGTAAGTCGTACAAACCGGGAACTCCTGATCCATATTTAGCCGGACGATCATATGAATATTTTATAAAAGCCGTTGCTCTTGTACAATATCTTCAAAATGCCAGTTTAATCACTTTACCTGTATCCAAAGAGATGATCATTCAATCAGGGCATGATTTTTATGGGCATACAGAAGAATTAGAGCGTTTATTTGGTAAAAAAACCATCATGTGTATGTTTCATTCAGAATTGTCGATCATTCCGATGACAAATCACATACCACTTAAAAATGTACCTGAAGCAATAAAAAAAATTGATGGCGTAACTTTATCAAAAGCTGTTTTGTTTTTAAAAAAACTCAGTATGTTTGACAAAAAAATTGCAATGACAGGTTTAAACCCCCATGCGGGAGAACATGGTAAAGTTGGTAATGAAGAAGAGTTTCTTGTACAGTTGATCGAACAAATGAAAAAATCAGGTATTGAAGTTGACGGTCCAATTTCAGCCGATGGATTATTTATGCCGAACAATCGCCGCAAGTATTCCTTAATTATAGCAGCATATCATGATCAGGCCTTAATTCCATTTAAGGCATTATTTGGAACTTCAGGACTTAACATTACCTTAAATTTGCCGATCTTAAGAGTATCGCCGGCACATGGAACGGCTTATGAATATGCTGGAAAAAGTGAGGCTGATATACAAAGTGTCTATAACAGTCTGGTATTTGCCATGCAAACAGGTGAAAAATGGATAAAGCAATACTCATACCTTTAATTGTCTGGGCCATATTAACCGTCGTTGTCGTTTTAAAAAATACAGTTAGCAGCAGCGCACGAGTCAGCGCCGTTATTGTAATAGCTGTTTTTGGTTTTATATTTAAAGACGATATTATGGCGATGTATTATGTAAAAGTTATTCCCTATAAAGTGCTGTTACAGGGTACCTTTGAATATGTATTTATTTCTCTTGCGGTTGTATGGCCTGCTACGTTGTATTATACACAGTTTATGACTGAAACTGATTCATCTTCAGTGATCATTAAGCTTGCGATTTTTTCAGCTATCGCTGGTTTTGGATTTTTATATTTTAATTAAACAAGTTGGGCATTGAACCCGTTTCATT
>JAOUFY010000060.1 GCA_029857955.1 Spirochaetia bacterium | reverse complement strand
GCCCGTTCTATAAGAATTTTTAATTTAAAATCATCAATACGATTTGTACTTTACAAATGAAATGTATCTATTTTAATAGTATTTTACTGGTATTGTAATATAAAACAATATCTTCACAATCATTACCATAATTTATACAAGGAATCAATATGTCACAAAAAATACTCGTGGAAAACAAGAACAGTAATATTTACCCTTTTAAAGCCGGTAGCGGCGATCTTGGTGAATCAGGAAAAAAAAGTCCGAGGATTGAAAAAGATCAAGGCAAAAAATCGATGACAGAAAAACAATCGCGCATTTTGATATTTATTAAAGAGCATAATGTTGAAATAGGTTTTCCTCCAACAGTTCGAGAAATTGCCAATTATTTCAATATTTCAGCCAAAGCCGCTCATGACCATTTAAAAGCAGTTGCCAAAAAAGGACACATTAGACTATTCCCAGGGGCAGCCCGAGGAATAGAAATCATGCATAAAGACGCAGAATTACCGATTCTACTGCAAGATGCTGTCTCAATTCCGCTTTTAGGAAGTATCGCCGCCGGTAAACCCATTCTTGCCGAAGAAAATGTAGAAGCTCATATAACACTTCCCTCTTCTTTTGTTCCAGCAAGCGGTGATATGTTTGCCTTAAAAGTAAAAGGCGATAGCATGGAAAAAGCTGGAATTTTTGAAAATGATATTGCCGTATTAAAGCAGGTGAATGATGTCAATACAGAAGTAAAAAACGGCGACATCGTTGCGGCTTTAATTGATGGCGAGGCCACATTAAAAACTTTTTTTAGAGAACGAGATCAAATTGAACTTCGCCCTGAAAATTCAAATTACAAACCAATTTTGTTAAATTCAATTTCCAATGCAACCATTATGGCACGACTTGTCGGAATCTATAGAAAATACAATTACTGATGCAACTAATTCAAAAAACATATCTAGTAGTAATTGAATCACTTGGAGTCGGAGAAGCTCCAGATGCAGTTATTTATGGGGATAAAAATGCCGGTACAATTGCACATGTGGCAGAATATTCAGGCGGACTTGATCTGCCAACTCTTGAACGCTTTGGTCTTGGTAACATTACTTACGTAAAGGGTATTCCCAGAAGCGATGAGTCCATTGCGTATTTCGGAAAATGCAGGCAAACGTCTGACGGTAAAGACAATCTAAATGGACATTGGGAAATCACGGGTTATAGTTACCCCAGTTTATACCACACCGATCCTGCGGGATTTTTTCCGCAGTTTGTAGAAAAACTGGAAAGAGAATTTTCTAAAAAATGTATTTTTAACCTTCAATACAGTGGAGATCAGATCCTGGAACGCTATTATTATGATCATATGACCGAAAAATCATTTATCGTTTTTTATAATAAAAATGATATGACCGTAAACGTCGCCGCCAGCCCGGATATAGTATCAAAAGACGATCTGGTAAAAATCATTCAAACAACGCATGACATAGGCGAGTATTATGGTTTTATAAGGACTCAGGGAATCCATATAAAACTAAATGCGGAGAACAAACTGTTAAAAAAAATAGTTCATAGCATTTCCAAAAAACCAAATCACACAACGATACTTGGTTCGTGTAAAAATGCCGGAATACCTGTACATTTTATTGGAAGAAAACAAAACATTTTTCAGGAAACCGAATTTAATAATACGTTATTAACCGAGTCTGACATGAAAAGTATGGCAAAATTAGCTGAAGTGAGCGTTTCTGATCATTATACCAATGAACATGGCCAGGCATTATTTTATCTGGTACTTTCTGATATAAACATCAATGCAGGTAATGGTAAAGATATTAAAGCTTATGCAAATGCACTGCAAGAAATCGATCAGTTTCTGCAAAAGCTCATTAGAACCATGAATTCATCGGATATTTTAATCATTACGGCTTCCAACGGAAACGATCCTTCTTTTACCGAAAGTATACACACACGCGAGTACTTGCCGTTAATAGCCTACTCACGTGTTCTGGGTGTTCGCTCAAGCGGAAAACTTGGCGTACGAAGAACCCTTTCTGATATAGCAGAAACTATTTCTGATATTTACGGACTTGATACTCACTATGGCGGAGATAGTTTCTGGAATTACATGCTCTCTCAAATATAATAGAATTTACAACATGAAAAGATTAACAGTATAAGTTAATTATAACCGGCAAAATGATAATTATCAAGGAATATAATGGAAAGCATTAAACGCATAATTGTGGTTCCAGTTTACAATGAAGCCGGTACGGTTAAAAAAGTAATTGATAGCATATTAAACCATATTGATGAACATACCAAACTGATTTTAGTTCAAGACGGATCTGACGACGGAACCGAAGATATTTTATTAGAACTGCAACGAACCGAATTTTTTAAAAATCACAACATTGATTTAATAAACCACAATAAAAACCAGGGATATGGAAAAGCATTAATTTCGGGATTTAAAAAATCAATAGAATATCAAAATGCAAATTACATTGTAACCATGGATTGTGATGAACAACATCAGCCGGAAGACCTCGAAAAATTTTTTAATTTCCGCCATGTAGATATATTAAGCGGTTCAAGATACCTGCAAGAAGTTGAAAAAGGATTAATTGCTCCTGCAGACAGAGTTGAAATCAATAAAAAACTTACTGAAAAATACAAAGAAATCGCCGCAAATATTTTTCACGAAGAATGGAAAATTACAGATACATTTTGCGGGATGAAAAGATATGACAGTTCTTTTATTAAATCTTTTTTAAAAACCATACCTTCTACAGACCATTATGACTCCTGTATGGGTTACGGATTTCCCATGATCGTCTGGAATTTTTATTTACACTGGCTGCGATTTCAAAAAAAAAGTTTAAACACATCATTTGACGAAGTTGCCATACCGAAAATTTATGTAAGCAATGATCGAACCTTCGGTAATGATCTTGATTTCCCACGCAAGAGGTATCGCTATTATTTAAACTGTATGAAGGTAAAGTTTGATGAATAAAACTTGTATCCTTTGGTGTTTATTTATTTTTAATATTAATTACATATGAAAATTGCAGTTCTCGTTTCTGGAGGAGTTGACAGCTCTGTAGCCATGCGCCTGTTACAGGATGAAGGCCATGATCTGACGGCATTTTATCTTAAAATATGGCTTGCCGATGAATTATCTTTTCTGGGCGACTGTCCGTGGGAAGACGACTTATCGTATGCAAGAGCTGTATGCGATCAGGCAAATATACCTCTTGAAATTGTACCCTTTCAAAAAGAATACTGGGAACAAGTGGTGGGCTACACAATCTCTGAAGCAAAAGCAGGTAGAACGCCTAACCCCGATATGCTCTGCAATGCCCGAGTTAAATTTGGAGCCTTTTATGAGTACATTGAAAATTATAGCAGCGTATCCTTTGAAAAAATTGCAACAGGTCATTATGCGCAAACTGAAAATATTGACGGCTTATCATATCTTAAAATTACGCCAGATGAGATTAAAGATCAAACTTATTTTCTTTCACAGCTTTCTCAAAAGCAAATTTCAAAGGCAGTTTTTCCAATTGGAAAATTTGAAAAAAACGAAGTAAGAAAACTCGCTAATAAATATAATCTTGCAAATGCCCAGCGAAAAGACAGCCAGGGAATTTGTTTTCTGGGTAAGATACCCTTCGATGAATTTCTGGAATATCATCTGGGTAAACAATCAGGAAATTTAATTGAATATGAAACAGGTAAAATTCTGGGTCAACATGATGGTTTCTGGTACTTTACAATTGGTCAACGTCGAGGCATAAGGCTTTCAGGAGGGCCATGGTATGTTGCAGCAAAAAATCCTGAAAAAAATGAAGTTTTTATTTCACACGCTGAACACAAGGAACTAACCAGGCGAGATTTTTTTGAAGTTGGGAATCTAAACTGGATTTCAGGGGTTAAGTCTGAAAATACAAATTTAAAAGTTAAGGTACGGCATGGCACGCGAATGTACTCTGCATCGATTGATTATCTTGATGACAACAAATTACAGGTAAGCTTAAAAGACAACGATCAGGGAATAGCTTCCGGACAGTTTGCAGTTTTTTACGATGGACAATTTTGTCTTGGCGGCGGCATAATATTGTAATAATATCGGTAAAGTAACAATGCCCAATCATTTAAATAATTACTTTCAGAAATAAAGATTTCAAACAATTTTATTTCTAATTTTTTCTTAAAAAAAACCGAAAATATCATATGATTGGAATTAAAGAAAACCATAAAAACGAAGCTCTCAATGATCTTGAATGGGAAACCATGGGAAGTTTCATTTCAAATTTTGCAAAAAATAATGAAAGTGTAACTGATGAAACATTAAGCGAAAAATCAGACTTTATCATTACAGGAAATAAAAAAGAAGAATTCACGGAAAAATTTGAAAAAATTAAATCCAGCATTGAAAATACATCGTCAAAGTCCAATCAAAAATCATCAAATCTGCAAAAGCCATTGGCAGTTTATGATACTTTACAATCAGATATTCGAAATTTACTTGACGAACTTCAAGAAATAAAACAAGCTCGAATTAATTTACAGACAAAATTAAATACCATTCGCCAATAAAATTATAGGCATAAACAGTGTACCAATCTTATTTGATCCAGCTCAGTACATTTTAAAATTTTCCATTTCATAAATAAATTTGTTTATTTTTTTACGTTCACCAGATTCCCATTTTTTATAACTTACTTTTTTTTCTATGGAACTGCGAAATGAATTACCGCCAAGAATTCGATCGATATGGTAATGCGGATTCCCTGGCGTAAATAATTTAATACCAGGATACTCCCTATAAAAATATTCCAGGATCGTATAAGCAGCTTTAACTGGTTGAACTTTATAAATATCAGTTATATTCATTTCATAACCACGCATAAGAACCCCCTGATATGGCCCGGCAAAAGGTTTATAGACGTATTTTTTAAAAACAATACCCTGAATTTGGGGAGGATCTGATTTATAGTTTATATCAGGATGCCCGATTAAACAAAATGGATCTTTTGTATATTTTCCGTAATCTAAAGTTGTACCTTCAAAAAAAATTCCAATCCAGTAACATTGCAGCGCACGAGCATGAGGTAGCGACGGAGAAGGAGGGTTTATCGATTTTCCAATCACATCAACTCCTGAACGATAATGCATCATGGCGATGTATTTTATATCAATATTAATTTTTTTCTTTGAGATAAAATAACGCATCAATTCCGCATAGGTAAAAAACGGAAAAAAAGGAATATTTTCTTCGCCTAAATATGAAAAATACTCATCATTGACCATAGGCGCAAGAGGAGTATAAATAGACGCTGGATTTGGTTTATCCAGCAAATATAATACCGGTTGTTTTTTCATAACGTTGATTGCCTCAATCGTTCTGGTCATGATCGTTCTGTAAGTGTAAGAACGTATACCGGCATCAGGCAGGTCAAACAAAATCGCTTCACAGCCATCGTACATCACCTGCAATTCTCGAAAAGTCTTATGATAGGCAGGGTATACAATAAAATTTCCTGTAAGTATGGAATCGGTACTTAAACCGGTTGATTCGCTCTGACTGCTTAGACCATGTTCCGGCGAAAAAATTTTTAAAAGCTTAATTCCATATTTTCCTAAAACTTCATGAAAATAAGATGGATATGATTTCAAAGATGGTATAAATAAATATTTTCCAATTCCTGATTGGTTTGTAATTAAGCATATATTTTTTTCATGGACATTATTTAGCAATCGTTTATAAAAATCAGCTTCATCACTATTTTTATCAATAAAAATAATTCTCTCAGAAGCGGAAAGATTTACTGAACAAAATATAATGTAAAACGTAAAAACAAATATTTTAAAAGAAATAAGCTTTCTCATGAATTCAGGCTTATTTTATCGATACTGTTTTAATATTAACAAATTCCATTAAGCCAAAATGAGACAACTCACGGCCAAACCCTGAAGCTTTTATGCCTCCAAAAGGCAATCTCGAATCAGATCGAACAAAATCATTTACAAATACACTGCCTGCCATAATTTTATGCTTTGCAAGTTTTTCCATTCTATCAATATCTTCGCTAAAAAGTGCAGCTCCAAGACCGTACGGAGTATCCTGAGCTAATCGCAGCGCTTCAAGCTCTGTTGTAAATCGGGTTACGGCAGCAACCGGTCCGAAGGTCTCTTCGTCCCATACATTCATGCCAGAAGAAACATTGGTTAACACCGTCGGGGGGTAGTAAAAACCAGTTTCGTCAGGAATAAAACCTCCAACGCATAATTTTGCGCCTTTTGTAACAGACTGTAGAACCTGTTGGTGCAGTTGCTGACGCAAATCGTCTCTAGCCATCGGTCCTACATCAAATTTACCCATTGGATCGCCCATCGTCCTGGATTTCATTTTTTCAACAAACATCTCTTCAAAAGCATCTGCAACTTCATCGGCAACAATAAAACGTTTTGCAGAAATACAGGTCTGCCCGCAATTGATAAGTCGTGAATTTACACATGTATCTACCGCTAACTCAAGATTAGCATCATGAAAAATAATGTAAGGATCGGAACCTCCCAATTCAAGTACAGCACGCTTTAAATTTTTACCGGCAAGTTCACCAACACTGCGCCCTGCTCTTTCACTTCCGGTTAAAGAAACGCCTTGAATATATGGATGCTCAATTAAAGAAGGAATCCTGTTTACTCCTAAAAATACTGTTTTAAACAAACCATCAGGAAGTTCACATTCGGTAAATAATTTTTCGATAGCAAGAGCCGTCTTGCAGACGTTAGGCGCATGTTTAAGGATTACAGTATTGCCTGCAAGAATGGTGGGAACAGCAAATCGAAGAACCTGCCACAGAGGAAAATTCCACGGCATAATGGCAAGAATAACGCCAAGCGGTTGAAATGTTATAAAACTCTTTTGAGCCTCTGTTGCAACATTTTGATCATCAAGCCATACAGGGGCATTATGAGTATAGTAGTCAACCATGGTTGCGCACTTTTCAACCTCTGCAAGTGATTGAGCAATCGGTTTACCCATTTCTTCACTAATCGTTGAAGCCAGGTTTCTTTTATTCTCTCGTAAAACAGCAGCAAGCTTCTTTATGTATTTAGCGCGCGTATACAAATATAATAACCGCCATTCAAGGTGGGCATGATGGCATTTTTCGAGTATTTCATTTATTTTCTCGTCTTTAAACTGCTGAAATTTTTCTACAATTTCTTCCGTAGCTGGATTTATCGTTTCAAGATTCATAATTACCAAATATTACATTCCATATGATTTGTAAACATCGAAGTATATATATTCGCAGTGATAACTTTTCCAAATAAAAACATATGAGAATACCCCTCAAAAAGAACGTTCATTCAATAATAATCGAGTACAATTTTATATAAAATTTGGTTTAATGATATTTTTTATTGTATGTTATTAAAATGAATAATACATATAAAATGATTAGATTGGTGGGAACCTCAGATAAAAGTTATGAAGATGCCGTACAAAATGCTGTTACAGAAGCAAGCCATTCACTCAAAGGACTTAACTGGTTTGAAGTTGTTGAACAAAAAGGTAAAATTAACGAAGCTGGTAAAGTGGTTGAATGGCAAATTGTAATTGAAGTTGCGTTTAAGATATTAAAGACCTGATCTGTTTATAAGTTGATATTTAGATTTTTCAACATTCCAGGCTTGATGGCAGGTAACATCTAGTTGATATAAGGCTTGACAGTATGAGGACATGAAATTCATACAACAAGAGTAAAGTGCATATTAGATGTTATCGAACGATTTGTATATGATAGCGGACGTTTTGAGCATTTTAAATGCCATAAAACTACTGCAAGGCGTGGGTATCTACAAAAAATGATGACCATGCTAAACTCTAAACCTTGAGTTATTGCTTGACGGTCATCTAAATCCTTTTACAAAAAATAAATTATTGACAGATTCAAAATTTATTTTCTTATTTATTTAAGATAAAACTCTTGTTAAAATAAATCTAAAGAAGATAAATAAGAAAGTTTGTACAATTAAAAGAATGGTATATGAATAAATTTGAAAATTATGGGTTAGATCCCGACCTGTTAAAAGGGATAAAAGAAACCGGCTTTGAAAAAGCAACGCCAATTCAAGAAAAGACAATTCCGTTTTTACTTGGACATGAGCGCGACTTAATTGCGCTTGCTCAGACTGGAACAGGTAAAACTGCCGCTTTTGGTCTGCCGATTCTTCAAAAAATCGATACAAACCAAAAACGTCCGCAGGCATTGATTCTTTGCCCTACCCGCGAACTGTGTCTTCAAATTGCGACAGAAATGGAAAAGTACAGTAAGTTTATGCATCATATTAAAATTGCAGCCATTTATGGCGGAGCTAATATTGAGACACAGATAGGTCAATTAAAAAGAGGTGCCCAGATCGTAGTGGGTACGCCTGGCAGAATGAATGATATTATCCGAAGAAGAAAAATCGACTTAAGCGGAATTAAAACTGTAGTATTAGATGAGGCAGATGAAATGCTTAATATGGGCTTTCAGGAAGATTTAAATACAATCTTAAGTGAGACTCCCGAATCTAAAAATACATGTCTGTTTTCAGCAACCATGTCAAAAGAAGTAGCTAATATTGCCATGGATTACATGAAAGATCCTCTTGAAATAGCAGTTGGTAAAAAAAATGTTGGTTCTAAAAATATTAACCATGAATTTTATCTGGCTAGTTCAAGAGATAAATACGCTGTATTAAAGAGAATTCTTGACTTAAACCCTGAAATATATGGAATTATTTTTTGTCGAACCCGTATGGATACAAAAAATACAGCAGATGCGCTCATGAAAGACGGATATGATGTAGATGCTCTCCATGGAGATCTTTCTCATGCACAACGAGAAAGTGTAATGAGCAAGTTTCGTCACCGTAATCTTCAGGTATTGGTAGCAACGGATGTGGCGGCAAGGGGACTTGATGTAACTGATCTAACTCATATTCTACATTATAACTTACCTGAAGAGCTTGAACTCTATACCCACCGAAGCGGAAGAACCGGGCGTAAAGACAACATCGGAACCTCCATTGCCATCATTGGGCCAAAAGAAATTGGCAGAATACATCGTCTTGAAAAAGTTATCGAAGCAAAATTTACCGAACAAAAAATTCCTGATTCAAAAGATATTTTAAAAAGTCGAGTGGTTGGACTTGCCGGCAGAATTGAAAATATCAAGGCTGATCACAAGGTTCTAAACCCATTGATGGATATTTTCTTTGCAAAACTTGAAGGTCTTGAAAAGGATGAAATCATTCAACGCTTTGTAACATTGGAATTACAGCGTTTTATAGATTTTTACAAAAATGAACCCTCTTTGAAAGCACCCGATCCAAGCCACAGAAATGAACGACCATCTGACCGCGGAGGATTTAATCGTGGCGGCGGAAAATTTCGTAAAGATAAGAAATGGTCTTCTAATAAATTTGACAGAAAAAAGGGGCCTGGTTCATTTTCTGGTGGTAAAAAAAGAGATTAATCATTAGAAAGTATTGCTTAAATAATTGAATTTCAGATAAAACATTTTATTTATGGCAAGATAATTCAGTGTGGAAATAACTCTTTCTTAAACTGAAATGTTTTGCCACTAAATAACAAATCCTGAGTATTATAAGTAAAATATTTTGCCCTTGCTGTAATTTTGTCAATATCGTTTGAACATAATACGGGCTTTTTCATATCTTTATCAAATCTAAACATATAGCATAAAGGTTTCTCTTTTGAAAACAGGGATAACTCCACAAGAATATCCTTCTCTACCCAACCAAGCATTCCATTATGATAGTATTCTGCAAATCTAAAATTTATATCTTTTTGTAAAATACTTTTTCCTGCGAATGAATTTGGAACAGGCCTATTTAAAATATCAAATATAGTAGGAGCAACATCTCTTTGTGAGGCAACTATATTTATTTTTTGTGGCTTTATTATACCTGGCGCATATATTAAAAATGGAATGCTATAACGATTAAAGTTGGAAACACTGGCATGAGACGTATGATCGGCAAGCATTATAAAAATAGTTCTATTATATAGCTCTGTATTTTTTTTATACTCATTTAGAAAAAGGGGAATTGCCTCATCGGCAAAACTCATTACGTTTTCTTTTAAGTCGCTAAATCGATTTGAAACTCCATTAGGTAATTTCAAGTCATGTGTTGTACCGGTATTTATGCCGATAATAAAAGGCTCTTTCATTTCGCTAATTTTAGAGATTATAAAATCATATAAATCCGGATCGTGAACGCCAAACCAGTTTTTACTTAATTTTGGATTTTTTATATCTTCCTCGCCATAACTTTCATGAAAACCAAGTTTTCTAACAAAATCGCCTGTTCTGGCCAGTTTTTCAGACGTTCCCTGAAAAAAGTAATTATGATACCCATCATTTGCCAATATTTCTGGTAAACAATTATACTTATGTTGTTCCAAAGTCGTTTTTACAATAGCCTGACCAAGCGGATTCGGATAAGAACACAGAGAGGCAAACAGCCCTTCCGAAGTTCTTGTACCTCCAGAGAACATATAATCTGTGGTTAACGACTGTTTTCTCAAACGATCAAAATTCGGCGTAACATCATTTTTATTTCCATATGACTTCATATGATAAGCATCCCAGCTTTCCAGGAAAATAATCACAATGTTATATTTTTGAAAACCATTTTTAACAGGTATTTTAAACGGCTCAGAATACATTTCTGATAAAATACTTTTTAATTCACTTTCATTAAAATCATCCGGTTTTTTCATGTAATTTTGGGCATGCGGTTTAAAAGAATAGTAAACAGCATTGTAGAGTCCATTTAAGGCAAGGGAAGCCTTACTACTGTTACCAAGATGATTTACATGAATTGGTTCTAAAGGAAAAGCCTGCACGCCCCCTCGTATCATGATTATACTTATTAATGAGATTAATAATAGCTGAATTTCAGGGAAAACGATGGATTTGGAAATATTACTTTTTTTCTCTACATCTATAGATATATTTGGATTTATTTTATAAAACAAATACGCAAGACTAAAGACAAATATTGCTGTATAAATTATTATTATAAACCAATATCTTGAAAATATAAAATTAGTCAGACCAATCGGATCGGTAAGAAAATTAGTAACCTCATACCCTAAATGCCTCTGTGCTTCTTCAAAGTAAATCGAATCTGCAATAAAAATAATTAACGCAATGATCGCAGTTAAAATTAAACTAAATCTGACAGAAAATCTTTCATCCAAGCGAAAGTAACGATGCGAAATAAATACTAAAAAGATACCGCTTGCTGAACACATTGCGGCGGCAGAAAGATCATATTTCATACCATACAATATGGAATGAAACACATCAAAATATGATATATCGTTTGTAAGCGCTCTATGAAAAAATAAAAATAAAAATTTGGACAAAATCATTAGAAAGAAGAAAATAACAAGTATCTGAAAAAATGTAAACAGATAAGGGTAATTCCTTATTCGCTTACTTATATTTTTTGAAGAATGCTTAATTATTCCAAGCATATTTTAATTGAATTTAGCAATCCAATATGTCAATTACAATTTTAACCTTGAATTACAGTCCGGCTTGACACAGTGATTCGCCTTATCACAAAGCATCATGGCAAGAGTTCTTCTCGTTGATGATTTAAAATTTATTAAACAAATTGAAAGAAAAGCGCTTGAGGAATCCGGTCATCAAATCGTAGGCGACGCTAAAAATGGTTTGGAAGCCATTCAATTGTACATGGAAATAAAGCCAGACATCGTGTTAATGGACATAACCATGCCGGAAGTTAACGGCCTGGAAGCGTTAAAAAAAATATTAACCTTTGATCCAGATGCCAAAGTAATCATTTGTTCTGCGCTATCGCATGAAAAGGCATTATACCAGGCCGTGAAATCAGGCGCTAAAGAGTATATTGTAAAACCATTTACAACAGAAAGATTAATCTCAACGTTAAATAAAGTGCTTGAACAATAATATATCAGAATGAACGCAACGATAAAAAGCGTAGCAAAAATAATTTTACAATTTTTTACTTGTTTTTTTTTTATAATTTTATTTTTAAATAACATTAGGGCCCAAGATTCCACAAATGAGACCATGCATCGCCATGTCGGCGATCCTCATAAAAATAGATTTGCCTACAAGGATGGCTATATACAATATAAATCAGAATATACACTATTTATGTTTCCGCCGTTTTATACTGTTCCTGAAAAAAATAAATATATTAGAGATATATATTCATCGATTGTTCTTGACCAATTGCAATTAAATAGAGTTATTTATATTAAAGATCCCGCGCCAATTGCAATTTCATATCCTGAAAATATTACGCAGGAAGATCCCTATGAAAAATTTATGTCCGGTGAAGTACCAGCCCCAAAGTACTTTGATTTTCAGACAAAAATGATTTACAATTTTCCTGCGGAGATAAATGACCCAGCTAAAATTTTAAGTGAACCGGCGCTTTCCAGGTTTTTTCTACCCGAAGATCTTTATCTTGTCAGTTCAATTGAGGAACAAACCGTCAATCAAAAAGAAATTTACACCATTTATGCCTGGATTTACCGGAATGGTAAATTGATATTTAATCATAAAGTATCATCAAAAGAAGAGGACCTTTCAAAAAACCTGATTATGTTTGCGCGTGAAATCTCAACTGGTATCACAGGAGCCGAAACTGGTTCGCTCAGCATTAAGTCCAATATTGACAGGGCATCAATTTACATTAACGATCATTATACCGGATATACTCCATTGCTTATAAAAAATGCGATTCTGGGAGAAAATTCCGTTATCATTCGAAAAGAAGGCTATGAAATCTGGGAGCAAACTGTTTTAATCTTAAAAGATAAAACAGTTGAAATTACCGCCAATCTCGAAAAAGTAAAAACCGACAGAAAAGTTACGGTTACTACATCTCCTGAACAATGTGATGTTTTTTTTGATGTTGAGTACAAAGGCCAGACTCCCCTGGTAATTAATAACGTTTCAGCGGGAACTCATCGAATACACATTCAAAAGGGGGGGTATATTGATTATTTCAATACAATTTATGTTGATAATGAAAAACAAGAGTATTCAGTTTCAGCAAAACTTGCCAAAGGAGAAACAAAAAAATATTATGATATTAACCGTGCAATTCTAGGACCTCTAAATTACGAGCAGCTATTTAAAATAAGCGCCGCCGCAACCGTGATTTCCGGTCTTGCAGGAATCTTCTCGCAGGTTCAACAAGAAAACATGCAAATTAATTTAAATCAGTATCTAAATTCCAATGGCGCCGATGCTTTGCTGATAACTAAACAAAAAAACGAAATACAAACGTACTCATCACTAAAAACAGTCTTTTACGTTGGTACCGGAGTATTTACAGCAGCAACTATATATTTTTTTATAAATTTCACTCGAGTAAAAGACATGCCGATATCATCCATTTCAAATGGGCTTAACAACCAAAGTCAGGTAACTTTAGATATAAATCCTTTTCAAAACGCATTTCAAATTGCACTGCAACGCCGGTTTTAATCTACGAAATTCTTATTTACCTGGCTTCTTTGCCGGTTTTGTTTTTTCTTTTGCTTCTTTATGGTTATGGGCTTTTTTCTCTGAAAAGTCTACATTAATTTCTTTTATATCGCTTAAGGTTTTATCGGCAATTCCATACTTTATGGCTTCTTCTGCGTTTAACCAGTAATCCCGATCTGTATCCTTTTGGATCTGATCCATTGATTTGCCGGTAGCCTCGCTTAAAATTCGATTTAACTCTAATCTCGTTTTTTTGATTTCATCTGCATGAATTTTAATGTCGATGGCTGGAGCAACAATTTGACCGGAAATCAAGGGCTGATGAATCATCACTCTTGCATGTTGAAACATATAACGATGCCCTTTTTTACCTGCAGCAAACAATAGAGCGCCCATCGAAGCCGCCATACCCATTGTAATCGTATACACCGGAGATGAAATCATGCTCATGATGTCAAAGACAGCCATACCGGAAGAAATTACACCTCCTGGCGAATTGATAAAAAAATAAATTGGTTTTCCAGGTTCTTTATTTTCAAGGAACATCATTTTTTCAATAACATCCTCGGAAGATTTATCAGTAACCGGTCCCCAAAGATAAATTTGACGACTATTTATAAATTGCTCTTGAACTTTTTCTTTAAAATTTCTGGGTTTCGAGTCTTTTTCTGATTCAAATTTAAGTATATCCATAAAAATACACATTTATGAGTCGACCAAGTGTCAATTATTATTCTCTGTCATTTGTACTTTAATATTTTCTGGTAAAGCATGATCATGGTATATCATATGAAAAATTTGCTCAATGCTGCGTGTGCCAATATTTACGCAAACTAAAAACCAACCTTGTTTAAAAAATAAATAAAGGTTAAAAGGAAAAGCTTGCAGATATGACTCTATATTGAAAATTATAA
>JAOUFY010000059.1 GCA_029857955.1 Spirochaetia bacterium | reverse complement strand
TCGATGCGGACATTATCAAAAGAAGACTTGTTATATAAAGAACTTTACGAAAAATTATCGACGTTGAATAAAAAAACCACCGCTACTTCCTTATATAAAAATCCCACCCATTCACCGAGAATGGCTGTCAATGTATAGATGTTTATTCAAAATTACTGCTTGACGCCGAGCATTATTTTTTTCATGAATGGAAAATCATCAGGAGTAAACCATTGGCAAAAATCAGCGGAGTTATTATTGCATTTAATGAGGAAAAAAAAATTGCAGACTGTATAAAAAGTATGCTGCCCATAGTTGATGAAGTCGTCGTTGTTGATTCTCTAAGTACTGATCAAACCGTTAAAATTTCAAAAACTCTAAACGCCCGCGTGATAAATCAAAAATTTCTTGGATACATAGAACAAAAAAACTTTGCCGTAAAAAAGGCAAAGTACGACTGGGTATTGAGTCTTGATTGCGATGAAAGGCTTTCCAGCGAACTTTTAGAATCGATAAAATCCATTAAAGATAAACTCCCTGACGATGGAGGGTATATATTTAACCGGAAAACTTTTTATGTTTACCGCTGGTTAAATCACTGTTTTTATCCAGACAAACGAGTACGTCTGTTTAATCGAAAAACAGCTTCCTGGGGCGGAGTTAATCCGCATGATATTGTAATTGTTCAAAAGGGAGAAATCAAGGCGATGAAAGGAGATATTCTTCACTATTCGTTTAATTCAATTTCAGATCACATTAAAACCATTGAAAAATTTACCATGATTGGCGCTCAGGAAATCATAAATAGAAATAAAAAGATTTCGGCTTTTACTCCCACAATAAGAGGATTTATAACTTTTTTCCGAATGTACATTTTAAAAAATGGATTTTTAGACGGTTATCCTGGATTTGTAGTCTGTGTACTTTCAGGAGCCCACACTTTTATAAAATACAATCATGTTTATTTTGAAAATAAAAAATTTGGTAATATGAAAAATTCTATTGAGGAATAAAGATAGTGAAATATTTTTTTGTTATACACAGATTAAAGAAAATTTTGTTGTATTTTATACCCGTACTCTCATATTCCCTTTCTGGTTTTACCGACTATAACTGGGAAAAAACAAAAAAAAAAAATGGAATTTTAACATTCCATAAATCGGATAATACCAGGATATTACAATTAAAGGGGGTTATCGTCATTGATACCAGTATCGATATTGTTGGCGGTATATTTAGAGATATTCCCAGGCATCAGAAATGGATTGGATTTTGCAAACAGGCAAAAATATTAAAAATTGTCGATAATCAGCATTATATTTTTTATGAAACGCTTGAACCGCCATGGCCGGTTTCTAAAAAAGATATGATCATGGATTCAATTGCCACATATTACAACACGGAGTTAATGGTATCAATTGCTTCAAACACAATCACAAGCCAGTTAGTATCTGAGACGAATGAATTCGATAGAATGAAAGAAATGGAGGTTAATATAAACTTTGAATACGTCACTGCAAATAAAACTGGAATATCTTATAAATTAAAAATAAATCCGGATAGTGATGCGCCCCCTTTTATAATAAATTTTTTTAATAAAATGTATTTATTTGACAATATGCAAAATTTAAAACGATTATCCGATGATAAAATATACATTCAAAATCTGGCGAACAAAGAAGATACTGAAACTCTTAAAAAAATCCTGAATAATCCAACTGTACTAAAAACAACCCTGCAAAATCGGCTTGGAAGATATATTCAATCCACAGATAACATTAAGCATCTGTCGAATGATTCGTTAATCATCAAAAACTGGCAAAATAATGAAAATCAATTTGCTGAACTGTTATTTCTGGGAATTCATGACCCACAATATCAAAGAAAAGCCCTTGAGTCAATCATGAGTATTTATTTAAAAAAATTTTCGTTAACCGAAGAAGAAATCAATAAACTTGTAAATTCTCCAAAAGTTATTGAAAAATTTAAACAAGGTAATATTGAAAAAGAAATTACCGAATCTTTTATTAAAACCCAAAATAAATAATACATTTGACAAGAACCCTGTTGACGAACTTGCCCCACTTTATACAAAAAAATATTTATACCATTTACCATACCAAGCAAAAAAAAATAAAGGTTTAATAAAGTAAACTGCTTATAAATTTTAGAATGAATTAAATTACATAAATAAACCATGTTTTCTATACAAAAAATTAAAACGCTGGATCGATTTGTTGCAATTGATTTTGAAACTGCAAATAAATATAAAAACAGCGCATGCGCCGTTGGTTTAATTAAAGTTGATCAAGGTAAAATTATTGAAAGAAAATCAATTTTAATTCGCCCTGTTTCTACTTTTTTTGAATTTACATACATTCACGGAATCACGTGGGAAGATGTTAAATCTGAACCAACATACAAAGAACTCTGGCCTCAAATTTTAAACTTTATAGAAGATGCAGAATTTTTAGCTGCACACAATGCTTCATTTGACAAGAAAGTTATGAAAGTCTGTTGTCAGGAATATGGGCTTCAATACCCCGACATTCCATTCATTTGTACTGTAAAATTATCAAGGGATGTCTGGCAACTTTTTCCTACAAAATTGCCGGACGTTTGCAAATTTTTAAACTTGACGTTAAAACATCACGACCCGCTTTCAGATGCGGAAGCATGTGCAAATATCGTAATATCCGCGATCAAATCTAACGAGAAGTTTTAACTTTATTTCTTCACCATCCATTCACCTGAATCTTGCTGAATGTATTCGCCCTTGTTTGCCTGTCCCTGATACTTGTTTTTTTGATTTTTCAATAAGTCTTTTTTTACGGGATTAAATTCCGGATAAATTCTTTTTTGATTTACAATAAAACCCTCAACGATATAATTCCTTGCTTGATTGACCTGCTTAACCGTTTCAGTTAAAACCTTGTAAGAAGTATTTTCCGGATCTGGTTTATACTTGTCTTTTAATTCCTGGGTAAACTCCACGCCCTCTTCAAATAAATTACTCAAAAGACCATTTTTATTTTCACCGACAACGCCATCGCTCTTAAGCTGCTGCAACTCAGGTCCAAAAGCTTCCAGGATAGCAAAACCTTTGTAAGTATATGCATTTTCATCCTGAACATCATTTTTAACAACTTTCTCATTTAAACCAGACTCAATGTCAACAGTGGATGTCGTTTTCGCCGATGACATCATCCAGACATCTTTTTCCAATTCTGTCTGTTCTCCGATGATTTGTTTTTCAGCTGCCGTTTTTGTACCAGTGATAACTACCGGCGGCAATAGTAATGTACAGTTAAAAATAAATAAAGATAACCCTGCCAACAGAGTTTTTAATATATTTTTTAAAATTGATTTCATTAAATACAATATATAGTTTGAATGTGATTCGTAAAGCCATTCTTCGAAAAAATATAAACTGACAGCGGCTACTTTTTGGTAATAAAATATAGATTACAGAATATTTCCAAAATTCAAAATGCTCAGATGAAGTCTCTTGATTATGTAATTATTTTTGTTTATTTTGCCTTAACTTTTTTAACTGGAATCTGGTATTCAAAAACATCCGGAAAAAGTCTCGATGAGTTTTTTTTATCTGGAAGAAAACTTTCGTGGTGGCTTTCAGGCGTCAGCATGGTTGCCACTACATTTGCCGCAGATACACCGCTTGCCGTCACAGGTATCGTTGCTGCCGGAGGAGTCGCCGGAAACTGGTTCTGGTGGGCCTATGCTTGTTCAGGAACACTCACGGTGTTTATTTTTGCCCGTTTATGGAGGCGAATTGGCGTCACCACTGACGCTGAATTTACTGAAATTCGCTATGAAGGTAAACCTGCAGCTTTTTTAAGAATTTTTCGTGCATTTTATTTTTCAATACCCATCAATGCCATCATCATGGGCTGGGTCGGACTTGGAATGTCAAAAGTAATTCACATCGCCTTTGGATGGCCTGTTATGCAAACCTATATATTACTTTACTCTCTTACAGGAATTTATGTGATTCTTTCCGGTCTATGGGGTGTTATACTTACCGACTTCATTCAGTTTATAATTGCCATGAGCGGTTCAGTTATGTTGGCATGGTTTGCTGTTGAAAAATTTGGATCTTTAGAATTAATGAAAACTGCGTTTTTATCTACGGGACATTTAGAGTCTACCTTTTCGATAAACCCATTTTCACCGGAAGTCTGGGGAATCACATTTGGCGTATGGCTTTTTGTTCAATGGTGGTCGTCCTGGTTTCCTGGCGCAGAACCTGGCGGAGGAGGATATATCGCTCAGCGAATATTCTCGACACGAAGTGAAAATGAAGCGGTAAAGGCATCGCTTTTGTTCAATGTACTTCATTATGTCATTCGCCCATGGCCATGGATCATCGTTGCCATTGCCTCGATGACGCTATACCCGACTTTACAAGACCCGGAACTTGGCTACCCCATGATCATGGTTGAACTTTTACCGACAGGACTACTTGGCCTTCTTATTGTTTCTTTTATGGCGGCTTTTATGTCAACACTTTCAACTCATCTGAACTGGGGGGCTTCGTATTTAGTCAGCGACATTTACAAGCGATTTGTCAGGCCAGCTGCCAGCGACGGCGAATACATCGTAGTTTCAAGAATTACCATTGCCCTGCTTCTCGTCATTACTTTTTTTACCTCTAGCCTTATGGAATCGGTAAAGGGCGCCTGGGAAATTTTAATTTCAGTAGGTTCCGGCACGGGACTGGTCTATATGTTGAGATGGTTTTGGAAACGTATCAACCCCTGGAGCGAAATTTCAGCGATGACCAGCGCACTTGTGGTAACTTTATTATTAAAAATACTGCCCCAGTATTCAATTATACCGCAAATGATTTCTCAAGCTTGGGTTGATAAACCGGCCAAGTTGGTACTCATCAATACGATCATCACTACGATTGTCTGGATCAGTGTAACGCTCCTGACCAAACCTGTAAATGAAACCCGGTGGAAGAACTTTAGAAAAAGAATGAAAATGACAGATCCGGCTGAGAATCGTCGTATGATTTTAACGGGCATTGGCGGCGCTGCTTTTGCGTTGACAGGAATATTTATAATGCTTTCAGGTTTGAACGATTTATTTTTTTACACAAAGACAAGTGCCTTGATTAAAATTATTTTTGCATTAATCAGCATTGCCTTTTCAACCCGATTTATCAATAGCAACGAATCAAAAATTAAAGCCGTCTAATATTCGATGCTCGTTTATATTGCAAGGGGTAATGCAGGTACCGTGTACCGCATTAGGGGGTTGCTAACCCCCTTTTATCCTCGTTTAAATTAATTGCAAATTAATTGTAAATGTATGGTTTAATTCTTTTCAAGGTGTTTACGTCATTTTGATGATGAGTCTAAATACCTGTAGTGTTAAAAAATGTCTCCAGAACAATTTTTATTTAAATTTTCTGTTAAAAATCAGGTTTTATTTCAATAAATAATAAAATGAATACCGCAAACAAAAAACTTTCTACTTTAAAATCGGTATTTGGCCACGATTCATTTCGTCCATTGCAAGAAGAAGCTATTGATGCTATATTGAAAAAACGCGATGTGTTGATGATATTACCTACAGGTGGCGGCAAATCCCTTTGCTATCAGCTACCATCTTTAATAATGGGAGGCGTAACGATTGTAATTTCACCTCTTCTTGCGCTTATGCATGATCAGGTCACTGCCCTTCTCAACCTTGACATTTCCGCAGGTATGATTTCATCACTTCAAGACAACAACGAAGTTGAAGAAGTTTACGATCAATTGTTAACCGGAAAACTTAAGCTTATTTATGTTGCTCCGGAACGCTTAAAAAGCAGCAGATTTTTAAATCTTCTTTTACAAATTGATATTAATTTTTTTGTCATCGACGAGGCCCATTGCGTGAGTGAATGGGGACATGAGTTTCGAGAAGATTATCGAAGGCTTTATATTTTACGTGAAAATTTTCCTGAAATTGGAATTGCAACGTTTACGGCAACCGCGACGCCTAAAGTGCAAACGGATATCACTACCAACCTGAAATTAAATCAACCTGAAATTTTTCGTGGTCCTGTTTTTCGAAGCAATATGGAAGTACTGGCGACTTATCGAAACCAGGACGGAAGAAATCAATTGCTTGGCATCATCGACAGGCATCCCCATGAGAACGGAATCATCTATACCTTCACGCGAAATGCGGCAGAATCAACGGCTGATTTTTTACAAAAGCAGGGAATTAAAGCCCTTGCCTACCATGCAGGCCTCTCTCCCGCCGCACGTCAGTCAGCCTACCATGACTTTGTTCATGATGAAATCAATATTATCGTTGCCACAGTTGCCTTTGGAATGGGTATCGACAAAAGCAACATCCGTTTCATAATTCATCTTTCTTTACCAAAAACCATTGAAAACTATTACCAGGAAATCGGACGCGCAGGCCGCGACGGCCTTCCTTGCCGCGTTTACCTGTTGTTTTCCATCAGCGACAAAATGCAGCGAAAAGCTTTGATCGACCAACTTGACGAATCTCCATACAAGGTTCATGCCTATGCCCAGCTTGAAGCAATGTCAAAGTACGCAGAAAGCGAGGATTGTCGTCATCTGCAGCTTGCAAACTATTTTAAAGATCCCCATGCAAAAGATCTCGTCTCCTGTAAGACCCTTTGCGATAACTGCCTTGACTTAAATAACCCTGATTCCAATAATAAAGAAAATATTGACATAACACGGGAAGCGCAAATGTTTCTTTCTGCTGTATACAGAAGTGATCAGCGCTTTGGAACAAACTACGTCATTGATTTATTACTTGGCTCTAAAAACCAAAAGGTGATGGAAAACGGTCATGAAAGTTTATCGGTCTATGGAATTGGAAAAGACCGAAGCCGATCAGAATGGCACACCATTGCGCAAAGACTTCAAGAACTTAAAACCATGGACAGAGGCGAATTTCAGGAATTGATCATTCAATCGACTGGTTTTTCTGTATTAAAAAAAGAAACAGCAGTAAGTATTCGAAAAGATCGACTTTTGCAATCTTCTTTGTCAAGCTCATTTAAAAGTTCAAAACGATCAAAACGTTCTGAAGTCATTACCCAAATATCTCCCGATGAAAAATCAAACCTTGATCAACTCAAATTATTACGCAGTAAAATTGCAAAAGAACAGGAAGTGCCTGCCTATATTGTATTTAACGATAAAACTCTCATCGAAATGGCAACAAAACTTCCTGTTACACGAGATGAAATGCTTGATGTCGGCGGCGTTGGCGAAAGAAAATTTGAACATTATGGCGACGTTTTTCTTAAACTTTGCAGGGAGCTTGCAAATCATACCGCATAAAGGACAATATGAAAAGAGATAACTACACTGAACTGAAAATTGGAGATTTTAACACTCTTGAACTGGTTCGTTTTGTCGATTTTGGCGCTTATCTTGAGTCTGATGATGGAGACATTTTGCTTCCTAAGAGTAAAATACCGCCGAATACCATGCTTGGCGAAATGCTGGATGTTTTTATCTATAAAGATTCTGAAAACAGGCTAATTGCCACGACAACAAAGCCTAAAATCTTCATCAATCAATGCGCCTTTCTTGAGGTAATGGATGTAAACAAATATGGCGCCTTTTTAGACTGGGGTATCGAAAACCAGCTGCTGGTTCCTTATCGTGAGCAAACAACTGAAATGAAAACAGGTTTAAAATATCTGGTTTATCTTTATCTTGATAAAGTATCAGACAGACTGGTGGCTACCATGCGAATTGAAAAACACCTTTCAAAAGATACCAGCAGTTTATCTGTAAAAGAAAAAGTCGATCTGCACATTTATCAAAAAACACCCATTGGGTATAAAGCAATTATAAACCAGATAAATATCGGATTACTTTATGACAGCGAGCTGATGAAAGAAATTCATATTGGAGATCATATCACAGGCTATATCAAGACAATCAGGGAAGACGGTAAAATCGATTTATCTTTACAACCCATTGGATTTGACCGTCTTTATAGCGTTTCGGACATCATCATGAGAGAACTTCTAAAACACAATGGATTTTTGCCTCTCAATGATAAAAGTAGTCCTGAAAACATTAAAAAACGTTTAAATATCAGTAAAAGTGACTTTAAAAAAACAGTTGGAATGTTATTTAAACAAAAAAAAATTAAACTCCTTAAAGACGGTATTGCCGTTAATAATGAGGTTGACCCCTTGAATAAAATTTGCTAATTTACCTTTTCAAAGCTAAATTAGTTAAACCTGTGTAAATATTTATATGTTTTTTAAATAATCAGGAAAATACTACAATAATTTAAATAAGGATAACAAATGTCGTTAACACCAATCGTAATAGAACAAACAAATAGAGGAGAACGACAATACGATATTTATTCAAGACTTCTAAAAGATCGCATTATTTTTTTAGGATATCCGATCAATGACGTCTATGCAAATATTGTCATCGCCCAGTTGTTGTATCTTGAATCGGAAGATCCTGATAAAGATATTTATTTATACATCAACTCGCCAGGGGGCTATGTTTCCTCAGGAATGGCCATTTATGATACCTTGCAGTTTATTAGACCTGACATTCGAACCGTTTGTGTAGGGCAGGCAGCAAGCGTAGCTGCCTTGATCCTTTGCAGCGGCACCAAGGGTAAACGATCTGCCCTGCCCCATTCGAGAATTTTATTGCATCAGCCATTTGGAGGAGCCTCCGGACAAGCATCTGATATTGAAATTCAGGCCAATGAGATCATTCGTGTTCGAGACACATTGAACACACTGTATGTAAAACATACCGGTCAATCTTTAGAAAAAATCGAAAGAGAAACTTCCAGAGATCTTCATATGGATGCCCATGAAGCATTAAATTATGGAATTATAGATAGTGTTATAGAAAGAAGAACCGGAGACGATAATAAATAGTATATGAGTGAAAAAAAATCGGGTCAAGACGACTCATACCATTGTTCTTTCTGCGGTAAAACCCAAGATGAGGTTACCAGATTAATTGCCGGACCAGGCGTTTTTATTTGCGATGAATGTGTTCAACTTTGCAATACTATTCTTGCCGATGATGAAGAAATTAAAAGCGACAACGGGGCCTTTAAAAAGCTGTTAAAACCCAAAGAAATCAAAGCCATTCTTGATGAATATGTCATCGGGCAAAATGAAGCTAAAAAATCTTTATCGGTTGCTGTTTACAATCATTACAAAAGAATTCAGTATGATCAAAAAGGCTTGGCAAAAAATATTCAGAACACTTCGGGCAAAGACCACTACCCTGAACTTGATAAATCAAATATTTTATTGATCGGCTCAACCGGCTCCGGAAAAACTTTACTGGCACAGACCCTGTCAAAAATATTAAAAGTACCTATGGCCATCGTTGATGCTACAGCTTTGACAGAAGCAGGTTATGTCGGCGAAGATGTTGAAAATATTTTACTGCGTTTATACCAAAATGCAGAACAGGATATTGCTAAAACAGAAATGGGAATCATTTATATTGATGAAATAGATAAAATTGCCAGAAAAGGCGACAATCCATCCATCACGCGAGATGTATCCGGCGAAGGAGTTCAACAGGCACTTTTAAAAATTATAGAAGGTACTGTTGCCAGCGTTCCTCCCGTGGGCGGCAGAAAGCACCCGCATCAGGATTTTTTAACCATCAATACACGCAATATATTGTTCATTTGCGGCGGCGCTTTTGAGGGTTTAGAAGAAGTGGTTGGAAATCGTATTGAAAAAACCACACTTGGTTTTGATTCTCAAACTAAATCAAAGAAAAAAGAAGATCGAAAAAAGTTTTTAAAACAAGTCATTCCTGAAGATTTAATGCGATATGGCTTAATTCCTGAATTTATCGGCAGGTTACCTATCATTCGAACGCTTGATCCGCTTAACGAAGATGCTTTGGTACAAATCTTGACAGAGCCTAAAAACTCCCTGGTAAAGCAATATCAAGCTGTTTTTGACATGGAAGGGGTAAAGCTTAACTTTACACATGAAGCTATTCTGGAAATTGCGCGACTCGGAATTAAACGTGAAACCGGCGCTCGTGGGCTGAGATCCATCATAGAAGAAGTCATTGGCGAATTAATGTATGAAATTCCGTCCATGAAAGGTGTTGAAGAAGTAACCATAACCAATGGCGTTGTTTCAAGCGGTGAAAAACCAGAAATCAAATACTTTGGCGAAAAAGATGTGAATAAGGCGAAAAAAAATCTTCAAATCAAGACAGCAGATGACGATGATAGGTTAATTCACCCAGCCTGAGTTGCTGCATGAAAATTAACCCTGTGTACAATAAATAACCAAAAATCCGAATGAGTAAAATAATAGATACCGAACGACTTTTCCCCCTTCTTCCCCTGAGGGACATGGTCGTTTTCCCCGGTAATGTTTCATCGTTAATTGTAGGGCGCGAAAAATCGCTAGATGCCACACGAAAAGCAATGGAATCGGATCGTCGAATCATTCTTGTAGCTCAAAAAAATACCGAAACGATCATTCCAACCCAGTCTGATCTATATGAAACAGGCGTTGCTTGTGAAATACTTCAATTACTAAAAATGCCCGACGGAACGTTTAAAATTCTGGTTGAAGGTATTGAACGAGTTGTTGTAAACGAATTTATAGATAATCCAGATTACAGCCAGGTTAAAGTTGCTATGGCAAATACCGTGGTTCCTGAGCCCGATTCTCTGGAAAAACAACTGCTGGGCAGAGTGGTAAATGAAATATTACAAAAATTTGAAGATTTTTCTGAAACACAGGACAACCTCTCGCATGATCTCAGCAACGAGTTATTTCAAAAAAATGACCACGGCTTTGTACTGGATTGCGTCGCACATATCCTACCTATACCATTTCTACAAAAACAGGATATTCTTGAAACAGAATCTCTCTTAGACCGGGCAGAAAAAGTTCAAATTGGAATAGACAATCAACTTGCAATTGGTTCTCTTGAAAAAAATATCCATACACGTGTTCGCCAACAAATGGATAAAATGCAAAGGCAATACTACCTTACAGAACAAATCAAGGTTATTCGAGAGGAACTTGGCGACGGAGAATATGATGAACACGATGTTTACCGTAAAGCATTTGAAAAAGAAGGCGTTCCTGAAGAAGTAAAAACCAAAGCATTGCAAGAACTGGCTAAACTTGAAAAAATGCCGGCAATGTCTGCAGAATCAGCTATTTTACGAAATTATCTCGACTGGATTCGCGATCTCCCCTGGACAGAAACAACTCAGGATAACGAAGATATCGAAAGAGCCAGAAAAATTCTTGATGAAAGCCATTACGGACTAGATGAGATCAAAGATCGAATTCTTGAATTTATTGCGGTGCGACAATTAGCGCCCGACTCCAAAGGACCTATATTATGTTTGATCGGACCTCCCGGGGTTGGTAAAACCAGCCTTGTAAAAACAATGGCAGACTGTCTTGATCGAAAATTTGCCAGAATTTCTCTGGGAGGAGTTCGAGACGAAGCTGAAATTCGCGGTCATCGCAGAACATATATTGGAGCATTACCCGGACGCATCATCAGTACGCTTAAAAAATTAAATGTTAAAAATCCTGTTATTTTACTTGATGAAATTGATAAAATATCATCCGATTATCGCGGAAACCCTGCTGCCGCTTTACTGGAAGTTCTTGACCCTGAACAAAACAAGGAATTTGCAGACCACTACATGGAACTGCCTTTTGATCTTTCTCAGGTAATGTTTGTAGCAACGGCCAACGTCAGCCATTCAATTCCTGAAGCCCTGTATGACCGTCTGGAAATGATTCAATTGTCTGGTTATACAGAACATGAAAAAATCAGCATTTCTCAAAAATATCTCCTGGAGCGCCAGGCTAAAAACAACGGAGTTTCGGACGTTGATATAAAATTCAGCGTACAGTCGCTTGCATATTTAATACGAAGGTACACGCGAGAAGCAGGAGTACGACAACTTGAACGGATCATTGCAAAAATTTATAGAAAAATCGCCAGAGAATATCTTGAAAATAAACAAAAAAAACCTGAATCGCAATTAACGTCTATCTCATACGAAATGAAGCCCGAGATGCTTCATAAATATCTTGGACAACCTGATTATCATTATGGTAAAAAAGAAGACGTTTCTGCCGTAGGAAAATGTGTCGGTCTTGCGTGGACATCGGCAGGCGGAGATACTCTCAATATTGAAGTTGCCATGGCTCATGGAAAAGGAGTTTTACATTTAACCGGAAATCTAGGCGATGTCATGAAAGAATCTGCCAACGCTGCGTTAGGATATATAAAATCCCAGGCGCATTTTCTTGGTTTATCGCACGACTTTTTTGAGCGTACTGATATTTATCTGCATATTCCCGAAGGCGCTATTCCTAAAGACGGCCCCTCAGCCGGTATTACCATTGCTTCATGTTTAATTTCAGCTCTGACGCAAACGCCGATTAAAAATCACGTTGCCTTAACCGGAGAAATTACTTTAAGAGGCAAGGTATTACCCATTGGCGGGCTAAAAGAAAAATCATTGGCAGCATTTCGAGCAGGTATTACCGATATAATTTGTCCGAAAGAAAATGAAAAAGATCTTGAGAAAATACCCGATAGCATTAAAAAAAGAATGAAGTTTCATTTTGTAAGTACTATGCGTGAAGTCATTCCTCTTACTCTGGAAAACGGCGCTAACATTTTCATAGAAAACCCGGGAGCCTACCCTTTCTATGCCAGCCATCTACCTGGTTGGGAGAATAAAATTTCCACCAATAATCCAACCCCTGCATAGGTGGCAAGTCTGCCCCCTCGGGGTTGTCTAAAAAGCCCCAAAAAATAGTATACAGCAAAAAAATAATATTCTCATACTAAATGATAGAGTACAGGTTGCTTTTTATCCACCCCTACCCCCTGACAAATTTTTAAATCAACCATTCGGTTGATGCTTTCAAGGGAATATATGCCATTATGATTTATAATTTATTTTTACTGGATTTTGTTTTTTAGATTTCAACAACATCAAACAAGTGTTTTACATGTATAAACATGAATGTATTTTTTACTGGTGACTTTGCCTGTTTTTTATTGGCTAACTTTTATAAAATGTATATCTTGTAAAAATATCATGAACAAAAATATCGACTTAAAATCTGTTGAAAATTCTGTAAAAAATATTCTTGGCTATATAGGCGAAGACCCGGAAAGAGAAGGTTTAAAAGATACTCCCAAAAGAGTGGCAAAGTCTTATGAGTTTTTAACCTCCGGATATAATATAAAAATTGAAGAAATAGTTAATGGCGCAATTTTTCAAGAAGGCAATAAAGGCATGGTCATTGTTCAAGACATTGAACTTTACAGTCTTTGTGAACACCACTTGTTGCCGTTTTATGGCAAGGCATGCGTAGCCTATATTCCCAATGAAAAAATAATAGGCTTAAGCAAGATTCCCAGAATTGTCGATATGTTTGCGCGCAGACTTCAGGTACAGGAACGACTGACAGATCAAATCAGCAATGCTTTATGGGATATACTTCAACCGCATGGTGTTGCTGTTGTAATTGAGGCTAAACACCTTTGCATGATGATGCGAGGCGTAGAAAAACAAAACTCATTTATGACAACTTCCAGCGTACTTGGTGAGTTTCACGATTCGCAACCTACCCGAATGGAGTTTTTAAGTTTAATTCGTAAAAAGAACTAGTACTATGTCTTTTTGATTTGTTCCGCTTGCGCAAAACAAATCCAAGCGGAAACGCTACTTGCAGCAGAACTAAACATCAGGTTCGGTAATTGGTTTTTAAAAGACGGTGAGTAATATAACCAATTAAAAAAGAAATAACGACAGATAAAACAATATAAATAAACAACTGGCTTTTTAAAAAGGCCCATGGGTCATTTTCAAGCCAAACTTCTACTTTTCGGGAAGTTGCATCGTTTGTATAGGTCCTGGATTCGCCATAAGAAGCAATTTTAGCTCTTGTCATGGAAATTCCATAGACCTCCAACAATCGCCCGACTTCTTCAGCCCGCGCCAGCCCAAGGTTTAAATTTAATAATACATCTCCATCCTGATCTGAATACCCTATGATGCGAATTCGCTGATTATCGTTATATCTTTCATACAATGATAAAACCCTTGCCAGAGCCATTATATTTTTTTGTTCTCGCTGGCTGACATGATATGAACTTTTATCAAAAAGAACTGTACCGATTTTGCTTTTTACTTCTCGTCCAAAATGCTGATATGGAAACTCCACATAATTTAAATCTTGATTACAGGAGTATATTGAAAGACAAAGAAATCCTGCTGAAATTAACCGAGAAACATAACGCATAAAGCAATATACGCTTTCTGAATGAAACCGTCAAGCAGGAACTAATTTATAATAAATCATGCAATTGGGGTGTGAGTGAATTATATAGGGCATCATGCAGCTTTCCAAATGGTATCCCATTGTCCCGACAGATAGGTTGTTCTAAGTTTTGCAATAGCATTCGCGCCCTCGGTAGTCTATTTCATTTC
>JAOUFY010000112.1 GCA_029857955.1 Spirochaetia bacterium | reverse complement strand
AAGAGTTTCATATTATTCCAAATTCGATATTAGGCCATTGCACTTAACGCTAGCTTATACGTCGTGCCGCAGGCATGACCCCCTTTACGGGGCGAAGGGCAGCCTGTCTGCCCGGAGGTATAAGCACAGTTGTACGAATTGCTTCGCTTACTTACGGATATCTCCGGGTCTCAGGCGGCTTTTCCTGGTGAAGCTCGCGTATTGTATCTATTTGGCTTGAACTCATACATATAGTCAAACTCTTTTTGACACCTTGGACATATTTCCCTGTTGAAAACGACACTTTTAAACTCATTCTCCGGGGGAAACAATTGAATGACTTTCGTACCGAGGGGTACTTTATACCCTGTTAGATCTTTCATTTGAATGATTTTATCACTATGGTACAGGCCGACTTCTCTGAAAGTTCTGAAATTTGCGGGGGGGATATGAAGCAGAAGTTTCTGCATAAAATCTTTCATAGATAATGTCATATTCTTCCTTTTGTTATCTCTATAATCTTTGTAGGTGAATGTTACTCTGTTTTGATCGAAATATTTTATTCTTGAATCTTTTATCGGCAGCCCTCTGATGTATCTGCTCAGATAAATGAGCACTCCACCTCCGCCGGAATACTTTTCTTTTATGAAAATATTCCAGTTTGTTTTGAAACATTTATCCACGTTTTTTTTTATTTCATTTGAATCGTCATCATCCTTGAATACTTTTTTCACTTCCATCAGAAAATGATACCTGAAATAGATCATTGCCGGTTTTACCGGAAATAGAAAGTTCTTTTTACAGAATCTCAATTTCCCTTTTTTATTAATTCCGCCTGCTGTAACAAGAGCATGTATATGAGGATGCAATGAAAGATTCTGTCCCCATGTGTGAAGTGCCATCATGATTCCGGGTTTTGCTCCCAGATATTTTTCATCATCGCAAAATTTTAGAATAGTTTTCTTTGCAGTGTCAAATAAAATATTTCCCATTTTTCTTGTATTGAAAAGCCAGAACTTATTTAATTCCCGGGGGATCGTGAAAATCATATGAAAGTGATCTCCCGGAAAAACTTTTTCCATTTTTTTATCAATAAACTTTTTCAGCTCCACCTCTCCGCATTGAGGGCAACTTCTTGATCTGCAAGATCTATAAACAGTTTTCTCATATCCGCATTTGCATACCCATCTGAATCCCCCCAGAGCCTCCGTTCTGCATTTTAGAACTCTGTTAATTACTTTCCTTACCGGCCATGGCGTCCCGTATTTTTTACTGTATTCTCCGAAATTCTGATCTAAAATTGTATGTAATTTCGACCCCATAAGATAATATGTAATATGGATAACGGGTGTAAAGTACTATATCGGATTATTTTTTTGGGCAGATACGCCCAAGCTACGCGAAGCGTTTCGTACAACGTGCAAGAGTACCTGATGTTTGACCATGATCTGAGTCAGCTTGGTGAGCAAATAATAAACCTCTATTATTTTGCGAGCCCAAGCGGTGAAACGAAGATCATGGTCAAATATGGTCGAGCATTTAGTAAGCCATTTATGCCTGATCTATACGTAACATTGTAAAATAAAGTTACGTACAAACTAATGCGAGACCCGAGCACCGGCGAAGCCGGGCGCAGCTGGTACTCTTTGTTATGGACTGCACCCTTAAAACTGGAATACAATTTCAGTCAAAAAAGGAGAATAGCACATGATTAAAAGAACACGTTATGGAAAAGAGTTTAAGGATTCAATTGTTAATGAAATATCTATGGGAGGCTCTTCCGTAGCACAAATTTCTAAACGGGAAAGTATCTCGGCACAGACCCTCAGGAACTGGGTAGAAAATGCAGTGATTGGAAAAAGCGGGACGGAGCAGAACGAAATAGCCACCCTGAAACGTGAAAACGAACAACTTGCATTGGCTTTGGGGGAGCTGGCTTTTGACAATTATATTTTAAAAAAATTCCAAAAATTCCAGGAACAAAAGCGGAAATCCGCCATTTCATCAGGAACACTCTCTCCCCGAAAGTCGGAGTCGTCGCAGGATGTGCCATCATGAATATGAGCACATCCACATATCATTACAAGTCAATGAAAAACTCTGATGATTTGATTTTAAAAAAAGAAATCGAAACGATCATTGAACTGTTACCGGAAAGCGGCTATCGTCCGGTAACCGCAAAGCTTAGAGAAAAGATGACAATAAATTCGAAAAAAGTTTTACGTGTAATGCGAAAATATCAGCTATTATGCAGTAAAAACAAAGGTTTTCATAAGCCAACAACAAAAAGTGGACATAGCCTTACCAAGTATCCGAACCTGATAAAAAACCTGACGATTGTCAGACCCCGGCAAGCGATTGTTGGTGATGTAACTGCTTTTGATATTTGCGGCGTGGATCATTTTCTCGCATTGTTGATGGATTTATTCACACGGGAAATTCTGGGGGTTGCAATATCTGATAAAAATAATACCAAATTAGTTTTGTCTTGTTTGCATGATGCGACGCTCAATTATCCAGAGATCAAAGGAGCGATTCACCACACCGATACTGATGTACGATATTGTTCGTCAGCTTATATAAATGCGGCAAAGGCTATGGATTTGAATATTTCAATGACTCTTGGCAACGCATACGAAAATGCGCATGCAGAAAGTCTGAATAAAACAGTTAAACGGCAGGAAATCAATATCAGTGAATATCCGGATAAAGCTGCTGCAGCTCAGAGTATTTTTTGTTACAGAGAGCTATATAATAATGTAAGACCGCATTCTGCTCTAGGTATGATTGCACCGGCAGTTTTTATGAAAAATTTTATGCTCAAAAATATAAAAAAGGATGTACAGTTTTAGGGGTGCAGTCCAAAATTAATATTTTCGGGAAAAGAAAAGTCATAATTAAAATGTATAAAACGTAAACATGTTTTTATGATCTTTAATGAAATATGAATACCAAGAATTGTTAGAGGAAAACTGATATTCTTTATTTCATTTTTTGCCATAATTAAAAACATAAATATTAGTAACAAGATACTTATGGAAGAATCATACATTAGAATATTCGAACAAAATTTAATAACTTGTTTGTAGAAAGAAAGAAATTCTTTGAAGTTGTATTTTCCCATGGGGTTATTCATTAAAAACATTGCACCATCAAGAATCTTATCTCCATGATATAAATTCAAAGAGCCATAGATATACCCATCACCTTTAGAAATATAAACAGCAGGCACTTTCTTACTTTCAATAATGAAACTATTTGTGTCAATAATCGATTTAAATTTAAAGTCTTTTCTGTTAAAATATTTTTGAATTTCTTTTAAATTTTCACCTGAATTGATGATCCATAATTTCCAGCCCTTTTCTTTTAAATTGACTGATTTTAGTAATTTTATTTCATCTTTGCAGGAATAACACCATGTATGCCAAAACACCAAGATGCCTTTAT
>JAOUFY010000111.1 GCA_029857955.1 Spirochaetia bacterium | reverse complement strand
TCAGATTCAAGGGCGTAACCTTTGCGATTTTTAAATTTTGCATATTTCAGATTTAGTTTCAGGTATTCAACTTCGTCGAATTCTACTTGGCTTAGCATATTTAATTAGACGATCAAGATTAAAAAAAATCAACGTCGTTTTAACTCTGATATTGATAGGTCAAGCGTATTCGCATTAACTCATAATCATGGTATAATACGTATGGCGTTTAATAGCAGTTGTGTGCAATATTTTGTGTGTCTACTGTCATAATTTATCGGCCTCCATGCCGATAAGCCATTGCTCATAAATCCTTTTTGCAATTTGTGCTGTCATTACTGGAGGGACTGACATTCCAACAAGATAATTAACCTTGTTGTCCACAAAATCATAATCGATAGGGAAACTACCTGCAAGTTTGACCTCTTCATCAAACATCACTCTTTCGATTTCATAGTCGTATGGAAGCCCACTTGCTCTTATTGTAGGGACAACCTTTTTTGGGTGCAACTTTACTTCATTGAAATAGCTCCCCTTTGGATGATTTTCTGCCATTGATTTCCCTGGTGTTGTTTTTTTCCAATAAAAACTAATCATCTCCCCTAGTCCAATTGCATTTTCATTGCCATTTTCTTTCCTTATTTTTGAGTAATTTATTTCCCTTTCATTAAATTCTAAATCTAAATATGGCTGACTTTGAAACAAATCTATAAAATTTCCATTGTATAAATCTTTTCTGATAGCATAAAAGAAAACCCGTTCCCGCCTTTGTGGAACTCCCATTTTTGAAGCATTCAATAATTTATAGTCTACATAATATCCAGCTTTATCGAAGGCATCCAATATTTTCCTGACATAACTTTTAGCCTCTCCAGCAAGTAAGCCTTTTACATTTTCAGCAATGACTACTTTTGGCTTTAATTTTTCAGCCAAGTCTACAAAGTCAAAGAACAATGTATCTAAAATCTGCATTGCTTGACCTTCTCTAAATTTCTTCTCTTTGCCCCAGTCATTTTCCCTACTGCCGGCCATTGAAAAACTGCTGCAAGGTGGCGAACCATCCAGAATATCAAGATTGTAAAGCTCTTCTGGTATGTCCTGCCTGTTTTTGAAATCCTGTATCGGTTCTAAAAATGAATATTTAGGGTTATGATTTTTTCTGTATGCTTCCATCATTTTTGGGTCAATCTCGTTGCAACCGAGAACTTCATAACCGGCAAGTTTATATCCCATTGTCGAACCACCACCGCAAGCAAAACAGGAGAATACAGTTTTCCCGTTTTTCTTTTCTGGGTAGTCTTTTGACATTTCCCATTTATATTTAAAAAGATGTTTACTCATATTTCCTCGACCTCCTGTCTCGTCAAACTACTCACAAAATACAGCACACAACAGCGCATACACGGCGCGAAATACGCGCTCAAACCCTGCGGGCTTCGTGTATGCGCAAACGTTATATGAAATTGACGGCTGTTAATCGTCATCATCCAAAATATCTTCATAATGTTTTATTTTACGTCGGCATTCAATGGCTGCATCAATAGTATTTTTATCCTGATTGATACCGTGTGCAGTTAAAAACATAAAATTTTTAGCTATTTCTTTCTGTAAAATATCAATATAGTTTTTTTGTGCCAGAGTAAGTTCGATTAAAATTTCATTTTCTCTTTTTCTGCGCATTAATAATATTCTCCTAAGTAATTTTGTTTAGGCCGTCAACTTCATATAACAGCGGGTAAGCGGCTCGGAATGCCTCGCTCAAACTGGCCTTGCGGCCAGCTTCGCTTACCCGCAAACGTTACATGCCATCGCTAAAACTCAACTGGCTGCCGCCGTCCGTGGCGGCAGGGGAAAAGAGCTTCGGCTGGTTCCTGAACCGTTCGATTCTCTCACATGACAATTTATAATAGTCAGGATCTAATTCACAGCCAACATAATCAAAACCAAGATCCTCACACGCAATCAGACTTGACGCACTGCCAACATGAGTGTCAAGGATTAATTGACCAGGCTTTGCATAATTAGTCAATAGCCATTTGTAAAGTGCTACTGGTTTTTGCGTTGGATGAAATCTAATTTCCTTATTTTTCATGTCGCCTTGAATCATCCCATTCCAAATATATTCGTAAATCTGGACACTTTTTGAACCACTATAATAAGCAAGTTCAGCTCTCCCAAATGCAGTCCCTTTTTTATCCCAGCAAATCCTCCCACCACTTAAATCAAAATTGTTATAAAAATTAACACCCCAGATGATCTGATTTTTGCTAACTCGTTTTAATTCAAAAAAATACTCTTTTGGTGGTTGTTTATTTTTAAAAATTTTATACTCTGATCTTTTTGTAGCCTGCTTAGATAATGATTTATTGTCCTTTAAACCTATTGCATCATTACCACCATAAGGAGGATCTACAATAGCCAGATCAAAATGATTGTCAGGATACCTTGACATTAAATCCATGCAATCTTCATTAGTAAAAATACTCATTCAAAATTCTCCTTTTCCATCTTCCGGTTCCGCCATCCGTGGCTCCACCGGCATGAGTCCAATCAGGCGACGGCATGTAACAGCACGCTGACCCGCTGCGAGCCTTCGGCTCTCGGTGCTTCGCACACACCGCAAGCGGCGTCGGGTAGCGGCGGAACGTTATGTGCCAGTTCGCCCGGTTTTTCGTCCTATGTGGTCTTGAAGAACAGTGAGAATGTAATTACTCAATGAACGATTTTCTTCTTTAGCAAATTGGAGAAGCTCTTTTTTAAGCTTCTCCTCTAATCTAATTGATGTCGGTTTCTCTTTCATACTGTTTGGAAATTCTTATTGAAATGTTCCATGAAGTAATTTTTCTTCATCTTTAATTCTCTGAGCTTTTCTTCCGCACCAGCTATTTCACGATCCATGTGTTTTGTGACATCATCCTCGTTAAAATATAATTCGTGAGCATCATTAATATGCACAAGTTCATATTTCTTCTTGTTTTCCTCTGTGCCGTTAATATGAGCATACAATATTTCTGCTGAATTATATTCAACTTTGAGATACGCCACAATAATTGTTGGCAGATTTTCAAACGCATCGAATCCTACAATGACACCAGCGTATGACCTGTAATCATTTCCGTATCCTTGTACAAGAATTTTCACTTTATCGCCAACATGGAATTCATCAATCCGTTTTGCGTGACGTAAATCAACCTCCATCTTTATCCCGTTAATCTCAATAATTTTTTTGTTTTCCATAAAAACTCCTTTGTTTTATTGAATACAATATACTACAATGTAGTTATACCGTCAAGTATTATTAATATTTTTTAGAAGGGCGAACCAGCACATAACAGCGCATACACGGTTTGAGTACAAACCCAAACCGCTACGCGGCTTCGTGTATGCGCAAACGTTAGGTGAAAGAACGGGCGTTTCATTCGACCACCTCATAAGTTTTATTAAATATATCTGGTTTGCACGGGTAGTATTCACCACTAATCCCCTTTATTATCCAGTCACCAAAACTTGCAAT
>JAOUFY010000058.1 GCA_029857955.1 Spirochaetia bacterium | reverse complement strand
CGAGGGCGCGAATGCTATTGCAAAACTTAGAACAACCTATCTGTCGGGACAATGGGATACCATTTGGAAAGCTGCATGATGCCCTATATAATTCACTCACACCCGTTATTATGAGTTGACAGTGTATTTTTATTTTACGCCTTTATCAACATCATTATGAAAAAATTGAAAAGAGCGATCATTTCCGTATCAGATAAAACAGGTTTAGATGTTTTTTGTAAGGCATTGGAACGGTTTGGAGTAGAAATTTATTCAACTGGAGGAACTTTAAAATTCCTGCTTGATAAAGGTGTTAAAGCAACTTCAATAGAAAGTTATACTGGTTTTCCTGAGATGTTAGATGGAAGAGTAAAAACATTACACCCTAAAATTCATGGTGGCATACTGGCTCGACGTGACAATGCTGAACACATGAAAAATCTTATGGAGCATGAAATTCTTGAATTTGATCTTGTTTGTATTAATTTATATCCATTTGAAAATGTAATAAAAAAAAGCGATTTTTCTTTTGAAGAAGCTATCGAAAATATTGATATAGGCGGTCCTTCAATGATTCGTGCAGCGGCAAAAAACTACCAGGATGTAGCTGTACTTGTTGACCCTTCTCAATATGAAAGTTTTATAGAACGTCTTCAAAATGATTCCGGTACATTATCTTCAGAGTATTTGTTTGAATTAGCAGTTGCCGCCTTTAATCGCACAGGTTCTTATGACAGCATCATTTCTGATTATTTAAATACTCTTCAAGGCGATTATTTTCCAAAAACGTTAAACCTTACTTTTAATAAAACTCAAGAACTTCGTTACGGTGAAAACCCCCATCAAAAAGCATCGTTTTATACGACCAGTTTGCACCAAAATCTACCCTGGGAATGTCTGCACGGAAAAGAATTATCCTATAACAACATTCTAGATCTTGACTCTGCATTAAGAATCATTGTAGAATTTGAAATGCCGGTTTGTGCTATTTTTAAACATACCAATCCCTGCGGAATAGCTGCTGGCAAAAGCCAGCTTGAAAACCTTGAGTCCGCAATGTCGGCTGATCCGGTCAGTTATTTTGGCGGCATTGTCGCTTTTAATGAACCCGTAAAAAAAGAAACGGCACAATTACTGGGAAAAGAGTTTCTCGAAATCATTGTTGCTCCTGAATTTGAACCGGAAGCTTTTACAATTTTATCTTCGAAAAAAAACTTAAGACTTGTAAAAGTTCCCGGTATGAAATCCATACATGGCCATATGCTTGAGATGAAAACCTCAACATTTGGTTTTTTACTTCAAGAAAGTGATCGATATATCTTAAAAAAAGAAGATATAAAGGTAGTGACCAAAGCACAACCTGATAAAACGGATATAGAAGAATTAATGTTTGCCTTTGAAGTTGTAAAAAGTATTAAATCAAATGCAATAGTCTTTACAAAAAATAAAATGACTCTTGGCGTAGGAGCCGGTCAAATGAGCAGACTGGATTCAATGGACATTGCCATTCGTAAAGCCGATAAATACAATCATATACTAAAAAACAGTTATCTGGCTTCTGATGCTTTTTTCCCTTTTCGAGATGCTGTTGATCTAGCGATTAAATCAGGCGTAAAAGCAATCATTCAACCTGGAGGTTCTAGGAGAGATAGCGACTCGATAGAGGCTTGTGATGAAGCTGGTATTATAATGGTATTTACCGGTATACGACACTTTAAACACTAATGATCAGAAATTTCTAATTTTATGGGTTAGCAATTTAAATCCTGTAAAAGTAGTATAAGTGCAAATTAAAAAACTTAAAGTATATCAAATCATTGAAGCGACATGCTCTGATGTTGTCTCTGAAGGGCTTGGAATCAGTCATATTAAAACTGATGAATATAAACCCTTAACAGGTTTTATTTTAGGTGTACTTCCGGGAGAAACTTTTCTTGCAAAAATTACGAGAGTAAAATCAAATCACTTCTTAGGTGTAGTATTACCCATAAACGAAATACCAGATGAATGGGTAGGAGCAACACATAAGCGAAGTGATATCTGCCATGATATATGGTCTCTTTTTAATATATCGCCGCTCAGAATTAAAACATTATGCAATATTTTTACATTTTGTGGCAGTTGTAAAATGCTCCATATGAGTTATGAAAATACATTATTTTTTAAGAAAAAATGGCTTACTACTCAACTGGAACGTAACCATGTACCCTACCCTGAAATAAAAATAATTGAATCTCCTCGAAAAACCAAATACAGAAATCATGTTCAAATACATATCAATAAACTTGAACAGCGTGGTTTTTATGCTCCTTACAGTTATACAACCAGACAATTTCCAGAACATGGTTGCTTGTTATTTGATCAAGAGATGGTTGATCAAAACTTTCCTGTAAAATTAAAACTGGAAAAATGTGTACGTGCACGAATTGACTATATAGATAATAAAAGCAGCATTTGGTCGCTTCATTCAACTGAAGAAAAAAATGAAACATTTACATATACAGTCGAGTATCCAGAACATAGTAAAACCTTCATTACCATTTCCAATGATTCTTTTTTTCAAACAAATACCAGTATAATACCTCTTTGGTTAGAAGAATTGGAAAAAATAACTGGAATGTTTATTAAAGATAATCAAAAGACTAAAATACTAGAGTTATTTTGCGGTTTTGGTTTTATTTCACGTATGATTTCATATAGTCAAGATATTGATGTTCTTGGAATCGATATATTAAGTACCAGAGATCTCGGAAAAAATAAAATTGAAAATGAAAAATATACACCCTCGGTAACTATTCATAAATTTAAAGAAAACTACATTCAACAAGATCTGTGTTTTCTTGACAAAATTAAGGAAGACTCAAAAGAGCGAATTAAAATTTTTCAGCCGGATTTAATCATATTAAATCCGCCTCGATCAGGTTTTATACCAGAACAATTGAATTTTCTTTTTAAAGAAATATTTAATTTAACTTATAAAAACCCTGTAATTTATTCTTCTTGCAATGGAGCGACATTTGCCCGTGATGCAGCTTGCTTGAGACAAAACGGATATGAAATTGATGAAATAACTTTATTGGATTTTTTTCCATGGACATCACATTATGAAATAATAGCTTTATTTCATAAAATTTAGTCGAAACATATTATTTTCTTTCTAATAATATTTCTTTAATTAAAAGATCTGCCTCTTCTTGAGTTACCCAGTCATTTATTTCTTCTACTTCTTTATGTGTTTCATTTATGTATGATTTTAATGACACAATCAATTGATTTCTATTCATAAATCCAAGTGCAAGAAGTATTTCGCCAAGTTTAAGTTGTTTATTATCCATTTGCATAACTAAAGCGTCTTCCAATTGATTTATTGAAATGATTTCTTTATCCAGCAAATATTCTCCATAACGCATGACCAAAGAATAAAAAAGTATTATACTGTGTCAATCCCTATTTATCTGATGTGCAACGTTAAATTTAGGGGCTGATGCAAATCTCCTTTTAGAATAATTATCGTCATGTTGTCTTAATTTATAGTTTTGGTTTATGGCTTTACAATGTGGAATCGTCGGTTTACCAAATGTAGGAAAATCTACTATTTTTAATGCACTTACAAAATCGCATGCAGCGGCTTCCGCAAATTTTCCATTTTGTACCATTGACCCTAATGTTGGCATTGTAAAAATTCCTGACCCACGATTTGATAAAATATGTGCTTTGGTTGAACCAAAAAGTGCTGTAGAAACAACCATAGAATTTGTAGACATTGCAGGGCTTGTAAAGGGCGCCTCGAAAGGCGAAGGACTTGGAAACGCATTTTTAAACCATATTCGTCAGGTCGAAGCAATATTACACGTAGTACGATGTTTTGAAGATGATAATGTTATCCATGTAACGGGAGCAGTAAATCCAAAAGATGATCTCGAAACAATAGAACTGGAACTAATCCTGGCAGACCTCGAACAAGTTGAAAAAAAACTTAATTCTATTGCAAGATTTGTAAAATCTGGAGATAAACTTGCCATACAACAAAAAGAAATATTAGAAAAAGTTAAAAGTGCTCTTGATAACTCACAACCGGCAACTACAGTTAAACTTTCAGATGATGAAAAAAGTTTAATTAAGGAGTTATCTTTATTAACCTTAAAGCCCGTATTATTTGCGGGAAACTTAAATGAATCCGAAATTTCAAAGCCAGAAAATTCCAGGCATTTTAAAACTCTTCAAGAATTGGCTTTAAAAAGAAACACCATTGCCATCCCTATTTGTGGAAAAATTGAAGAAGAAATTTGCCAGTTAGAACCAAAAGAAGAATTGGAGTTTTTAGCTGAATTTGGATTAACGGAACCAGGACTAAACAGAGTTATTCGTGAAGCATATAAGCTACTTGGTTACATCACTTTCTTTACTGCAGGTGTTCAAGAAGTTCGAGCATGGAATGTAATTAAAGGCAGTAATGCACAGGAAGCAGCCGGGAAAATACATACCGATATTTCACGTGGCTTTATTCGAGCCGAAGTCACTGCCTACGACGATTTAATTCAATATGGCGGACTCAAAGAAGCTCAAAATTCAGGAAAAATGCGTCTTGAAGGTAAAGAATATATTGTAAATGACGGCGATATTATGTATTTTCGATTTAATGTATAAAAAATTATTAAATTTTCTTATTTTATATTTCGTTATCATCATCTGAAATATGATACGTGAAAAGCCCTTTCATAACACCTGGAAATTCTTTTGTAAATGCTTCAATAACTGTTTTGGTAAGATAAATTCTAGCCTCAGTATTTACTGGAAAGAAAATATCTATATAATCTCCTTTTGCGGTTTTATTGGTAGGCATACCTACAAAAACACCTTTAGCACCATTTACAATTCTTAAATTTTTCACTACATAACTTTCACCAAGTGTAATGTGCGCATAGCCAAGCGTATTTTTGCCATCACATTTTAAGTAAACTTGAATTTTAGTTATCAACACCATGATTTACTTCTCCTGCCTTAAAAATCAAGTCAAATTTGAGAATTTTATTGTTTTGGGTGAGTGTATTTTTAAAAGAATTTTTATCGATATAATAAAAGATTCATATTCATTAATTCACCAACAAACAAATTAAACAGGTAACTTCTTGAATTTCCTTCTTAGTTTAATCGTACATAATCTAAAGGCAAATTCTTACGGATAAGTAATAATCGATAGGTAAAACATTACAAAATATTGATACAAAACTTTATTAACTTCATTAAAAAATAATTTTAATCAATATCTTGTTTATAGCATACTAAATATTTATAGAATTTGCCACGTAAACCACTTTTATCAAATGTTCAATCTTTAATTTGAACATCTTTTAATATAAGTTGTCCGGTAATGTCAAAATCGATAATTGTCCAGAAATTCTAATTCATTCATGGAGTTGACATGCCTGACGCGCAAAAATTTAAGAGTATTTTAAATAAAAATAAAAAAGAAATAACCAATAGTGAACTAGCCTATTGTGCCAATAAACTAAGAACAGATATCGTAAAAATGGTTTATCTTGCGGCATCGGGTCACCCCGGCGGTGCTCTTGGTTTAGCCGATATATTTGCGGCCTTATACTTAAAGGTATTAAATTTAAATCTGGAAAAACCAGAGATAAGTGATCGATTTTTACTGAGTAATGGTCATGTTTGCGCCATTCAGTACGCTTCTATGTCAATGGTAGGAATGTTTCCCGAAGATGAATTGTGGACATTTCGAAAACTCGGATCACGGCTTCAAGGGCACCCATCGACACATTATTTACCTCAATTATACAATTCAAGCGGTTCGCTTGGTCAGGGGCTGGCGCAGGCCTGCGGCGCCGGACTTGGCATGCGTTTACAAAATTTTTCAGGTCATCTTTATATTGGAATTTCTGATGGAGAGTGTCAGGAAGGTATGACATGGGAAGCAGCAATGAGTATAGCTCATTATAAAATGGATCATGTTACAGCTTTTGTAGATTACAATCATATCCAGATAGATGGCAGAGTCGAAGATGTAATGAATTTGGGAAATCTTGCTGATAAATTTTCTTCTTTTGGTTGGTTAACTCGTAGCGCCAGCGGACATGACTTTGATCAGATTTTATCAGCATTTGAATGGGCAAAAGTTAAAGAAGGCAAACCTAAAATTATTTTATTTGAAAACACGCTTGGAAAAAATGTTAGTTTTATGGAAAATCAACCCAAATGGCATGGTTCTCCACCAGACAAAGAACAGTACGAAACTGCTATGAAAGAGTTGGAGAACTTATTTTAAATTTTTCTTTACGAACTGATATACAATTGATAAATTAATTTTGTCAGGAGTGCTGTGGATCCCGTGACCACAGATATATTCGAACCAAGTAAATATTCCGGGAATCAAATATTTCGTTATGGCAAAAGTAAAGGTACCCCTTGAAGAGTAGCTATTACGGTGCTGACTCCCACCTGAGCATTTTTGTTCGGAATGTTTCTTCTGGAACGGATTTACGGCGCCTGACAATCTTATAAAAGTTTACCAAGATGCTTATATATTAAAAGCCATCCGCCTAAAACCATTGATGTCATGACAACATTGGAAATATAAACTACGTCGCCATGCAGAAGTTTTACAATAAATTCTGATGATCCTTTTGTTAAAAAAACATGACTGACAAATATTGCCAGACCAATAAGGGCGATTATTGCATTTCTTTTATGGTTTCTTTTTTTAGGTGTTTTTTCTAAATTTTCTGTCATGAATAATACTGTAAAATCAATTGAGTTTGTCAAGCCTGATTTAGTAGATTAATCATCTGTTCTAATATTATAATGTTCTCATGTTTATTGATCTCATTAATATAAATTTCAAGTTCATCTAAACTTTCTACTTCTGAATATATCATTAAATGATTATTTTCTAAATTAGAATCTGTTTTTATTTTAATTTTACTTGAAAGACTTGTTTTCAGAAAATCTAATTTGTTTCTCAAAGAAGTAATTTCAGGAAAACGTGCAACATACATTATATTCCTAAATTCCTCAGCAATATTTATTTGAGAATTCTTGTTAACTCGATTACATACCTCTTCATACTTTTGTATGACTGCATTTTTTGTATCTTTACTTAAATCGATCCAGTTGGTAATGATTTCTTTAACAACATTTCCGTTTAGTTCTTTTAAAACCAAAAATTTAACAATACCCTGCCATAACTCGTCTTGGTTTTCGTTAAATATTCGTAACAATTTAACCGGAACATGTTTATCAATAAATAACTGTTTATTATAACCACTTAAACCTCCTATAAAAGTTACATCATTAAATCTAGACATCGAATAGCCATAGGATTGTAATAATGAAAACAGAAGCTGCGGTTTTTTTTGTATTATTCCGGAATTTGAAATTCTATTTACATAAACACAAAAAGAATACACATCATAAATTCCATATAAGCTGAATATTTCAAGCCATAAAGCTGGTGTTGGCCATTCATCTAAAATTACACAATGAGCGCTGGATAATTTTATAGGATGAAGTGCATAAATAACATTTAATTCATCTACTTTTAAATAAATCTCAGCTGCAAATGTAGAATAAACTCCATCTATACGAAGTTCATGATTGATTATAGTATCTTTATCAGTATCCATTATCTATTATAAAAAAATAATACCTTATAATTTGTAAAGTACTTATCAATTATATATAATACTTTTTAATATAATTTATAATTCAATGTTTTCGTATAACTATTATTTTGTCTGATGATTAAATATTTGTTAATATTAAAAATTTAAGTATATTATAACAATGGAAATTAAAATAGATAATAAACAATATGAAAAATTGCTGAAACTCATTTATATGGGTATGTGGGTTGTGGAAGCATACGATCAGGGCAATGATAATTATTTTACTGAAGTAGAACAAATGATTTACTCTAAATCATCAGAAATTGCAAACCAAAATTTAATTGAGTTTGATGAAGCATCCAATAAATATTTTCCAGCACTAAATTTTGATAAAGATGACATTATTATCAAATACATTGATGGTTATGAAGAAAATATTTTTTGGGATGAATTGATTGACCGCTTAACTAAACGTGACATGATTAAAAAACACACTTTAGATGGAATTCAAAAAATGACACAAGCACAGGTGTTTGAATATGAAAATGAATTTATTGAAAAATACGAAAAAGAATTTCAAGAAAAAGGTATCGAGAATCTCGGAATAATATAACTAAAAATCTATTCTAGACAATGTATCTATTAAATATATATTGATTAATATAAAATTTAAATTAATTACGAATCAATTGGAGGAATATTGAATATGAAAAAAATTACATCGATTTTCTTAATCTCTGGATTATCTTTATTAGGATCTAATTGCGGACCTTCTAAACAAACTTTAGAACTAATGAAATCTGCAAAAGAGGTTATCGGAATTGTTCCAGATAAAATGCCAGGTGCTGAAAATGATACAGCAGAGAAAATAGCTCTAGGTAAAAAACTTTATTTTGAAAATGCATTATCAAAAGATAATTCTATTTCATGCAATAGTTGTCATAATCTGGAAAATAAAGGTAATGGAACTGATAATAAACAATTTTCAGACGGTGTTAACGGAAAAAAAGGCGGTAGAAATGCTCCGACATCTTTAAATGCCGGCTTTCACATTGCACAGTTCTGGGATGGTCGAGCTCCTAATTTAATGGAGCAGGCAAAAGGACCAATTTTAAATCCTGTAGAAATGGCAATGCCAGATGCAAAAGCTGTTATTCATAAAATAAAGGGAATTTCAGAATATGCTGAATTATTTAAGAAAGCTTTTCCAAATAATAAAGATCCTGTAACTTATGATAATCTTGCATCTGCTATTGCTTCATTTGAACGAACGTTAATTACTCATGATCGTTTTGACAAATTTCTTGCTGGTGATGTTAAATCGTTAAATAAAGCTGAAGTTGCCGGTTTAAAAACATTTATGGATACTGGATGTATAACCTGCCATAACGGCCCGCTTCTTGGCGGAAATAGTTATAGAAAACTTGGCCTTGTAAATGAATACGATACTACAGATAAAGGTAGATATGAAATAACCAAAAACAAAGATGATATTCATTTCTTTAAGGTACCTTCATTAAGAAATGTTGCAAAGACTTTTCCATATTTTCATGATGGTTCAATAACCAGCTTAAACGAAGCAGTGAAAAAAATGGCATGGCATCAGCTGGGCAAGCAACTTTCTGATGATGAAATCAATAGCATAGTTACTTTTTTAAAAACTTTATCTGAAAACTAAAATTACACTTAAAGAACTATGAAAATACGGGACTGTCTAAAAAGTCTCACAGCAAAGGCGCCAAGGGCGCAAAGTAAAGAAATAAAGGGATTTTTCTTATCATTTTCTTTAATTCTTTTGCGTTCTTTGCGTCTTCGCGGTTCAAATTTTGACTTAATAGACAACCCCATCGAAATAAAAAACAATCGTTGAACATTTATATGATAATGGGAATAATTTTTGACCTGGATGGAACATTGTTAAATACAATTGCCGATATTGCACGTGTTACTAATTATGCTCTAGTTAAAAATGGATTTCCTCCTCATGATGTAAACAGTTACGCTTCCATGGTTGGCCATGGATTGAAAGATCTAGTTACACAAGCATTACCAGAAAATACATCCCAAATTGCAAATCAAAACGTATATGACACTTTGATTCAAGAATATATGAAAAATCCAGTTCAAGATTCGATCCTATACCCTGGTATTACAGATTTGCTTGAAAATCTTGCTATAAAGAAAATTCCAATGGCAGTTTTATCGAATAAACTTCATGAAATAACGGAAAAAATTGTGGTAAATATTTTTAAAGATTGGGGGTTTGTCTCGGTCTTTGGAGCTAGAAATGGAATACCTAAAAAACCAAGTCCTGTAACAGCTATAGCAATAAGTAAAACGATGTCCATTCAACCTGAAAATATTTTATTTGTCGGTGATAGTGAAGCAGATATAATCACAGCAAAAGCATGCGGCATGCGCCCAATTGGAGTTTCTTGGGGATATCGAAGCATTGAACAATTGCGAAAATCTGGAGCTGAAGATATTGTAAATACTCCATTAGAACTATTAAACTATTTATAATTTTGTTCGATCCAGTTTGAATTTTCATCAACTCTAAATATCTGAATTTTGGCGGATCCCTTTTTTAAGTAAATAAATTCTTCCAGTGCTGAAATGTCTGTTGCAGTAATAAATGCCTGACCTGCGTCTTGCAAAAAATCAATAAATTTTTTTCTTCTATCTAAATCAAGTTCATTTAATACATCATCAATCAGTAAAACAGGTTTTTCAATAGTTCGTACTTTGGTATATTCATATTGTGCCATTTTTAAAGCAAGTACAGCAGTTCTTTTTTGACCTTGTGAACCAACAATAGAAATGTCATTTTCACTCATATTTTTATTTTTATCATTACAAATTTGAATTCTATCACGATGAATACCACGGGTGGTCTGCTTATAACGAATATCATTTAGACGTGCTTCATGAATTGAATCTTGATACACCTTCATTTCATGACCATTATTTATGGAAGGTACATATTTTATTTGCCAAAAGTCTCTGTCATTGCTGATCGAATGTATATAATTACTAAAAATAATTTGAAATTCTTCAATAAATGTTTTACGATAATTTTGTATTTTCAAGCCATATTTAATTAGTTCTATATTTAATGCAGTTATATATTTTTCATCAAACTTATTACCAGATTTATGAAAATATGCAGACCTGAATTTTAACAGTTTCTTATATTGTTGAAGACTTTGTAGATAATCTGTATGTAGAGAAGATAAAACAATATCGATAAATCTACGACGCTCTTCTGGTCCTGAATCAAGTATATTGATATCTCCAGGCGCAAAAACAACTGTTTGAATTTTACCGATAAATTCTGATATCTTATTTATAGCTTCTCCGTCAAATCGCATTCGTCGTTCAACTTTTTTATCATCACTTCGATTACCAAAACCCATACTGATTTTATGTAAACCGCTTTTATTTGAATAACCTAATTCGACCATGTACTGAGAAGACCCATGATGGATTAATTCCTTATCATGTACTCCTCTAAAAGATTTAAGATTACTTAGAATAGCAATGGCTTCAATTATAGATGTTTTACCAATTCCATTTGAACCAACAAAAATAACAAGATCACCATCTATATTAAATTTTTTACTTTTATAAATACGAAAGTTCTCAAGACGGATATTTTGAATCGATAAAGAATGCGGGTTATCCCCAAATTGCATATTAAATTTTCATCGGCATGACCAAAGCGACGAATTTATCATCATCAAGATCTGCAAAGACAATAGGTTTTGTAGGATCGTTAAATTGTAGCTTTATCTTATTGCACTGAATGGATCTTAAAATATCTTGAAAATAATTTGCATTAAAACCAATTTCAAGATTATCAGTTGTAGATTTTACAGGTAATTCAAGTTCTGCTTCTCCCATTTCTGGAGTATTGGCAGTCAAGAAAGTTCCTTCTTTACCCATACTCATTTTAACTTGAAAAGAAGGTTGTTCAGTCATCACCATAACCTGTTTAATTGAATCAAGCAATACACTTCGTTCAATTTCCATAGAAATTAAAAATTCAACCGGAATAACTTTTTTATAATCGGGAAATTTACCTTCGAGTAATCGACTTGATAATTCAGCATTACCAACTTTAAAGAAAATATCTCTTTGTTCAACACCAATATAAACAAATTCATCAAGCTCCATGATTTTTTGAAGCTCACGAATTGCTTTTGCATGTACAACGATATCACCTTCTGCACCACCTAAATTAATAACCGACGGTAATTCTCTAGTAATTGCAGAAAGCCTTCTTCCATCGGTCCCAATGAGAGTTAATTTATTACCTTCGATGTGAAAGCAAATACCATTATAAATATAACGATTATCCTCATGAGAAATTGAATGAAACGTTCGTGCGATCATTTCTCCGAGTAATTCACTTGGTATTTGAAACATCTTCTCATTTGAAATTTCATTTATTTCAGGAAAATGTGATCGATCAGAACCTGTCATTTTAAAACGTGCAGCCCTGCCCCCAACACCATCAACCTTGACACGATATGATTTTTCTTCATCTTTTGACGAATCTTCATTAATTTCAGCATCAAATAAAACGGTATCAGCGTTAATTTGTTTTGCAATTTCATATAATTTTTTCGCTTTTATGATCAATTCACCTGAAACAGTTTCTTCTGCATCTAATGTAATTCTTACAGTACTTTCCATATCAGATGCAGTAATTCGTAATTTTTTACTTTGAGAAACACTCAATAGAACATTTGACAATAAGGTCTGTGTATCACGACCTGGTACGATAGCATCTATTTGATTCATAGCTTTTTCAAGCTCTATTTTATTAACAGAAAATTTCATATTATTGTTTAGGTAATCAACGACCACCTTACAAGTTAAAGATAATGCTTAAAGCAAAAAAATATTTTCTATCTTGCATTATGTTAATTTTAACAATAAGATTCAATTCACTTCCAATCATCTTGACGTGTCATTTAGATTATAAAGTATGAGATAATGTGTGGAATTGTCGGCTATATCGGACCTAAATCTTTGGACTCATTTTTAATTGTCGGTTTAAAAAAACTTGAATATCGCGGATATGATTCCGCAGGCATAGCAATTATCGATAAAAATGAGCTTGTTGTTAGAAAAAGCACAGGGAAAATTGTTGACCTGGAAAAACTCATAGAAAATGATAAATTTGACGGTCATGTAGGTATTGGCCATACCCGATGGGCTACGCATGGAGCGCCTACTAAAATAAATGCCCACCCGCATACTAATCAAGCACAGACAATTGCTGTAGTGCACAACGGAATTATTGAAAATTACACAAACTTGAAAAAAGACCTGATCAATGAAGGTTATATTTTTATAAGTGATACTGATACTGAAATCATTGCACATTTAATTGAAAAATATTTAAAAACTGAAAAAAACTTTGAAAATGCTTTTTATCAAACAATATTATTGTTAGAAGGTAAATTTGCCATTGCTGCTGTCTCTGAATTTGAACCAGAAAAAATATTTTTTGTTAAAGACGGAGCACCTTTAATTATAGCTCGAAACACAACAGTAAAGGAATCTTTTCTTGCTTCAGACCTTCCTGCTCTGGTGCCTATTGCCAAGGAATCCTGTTATCTTGAAAATAAACAGTGGGGTTATATGAATAATACTGATTTTAAGCTATATAACTGGAATCATGAACCGGTTAAATTACAATTTATTCTTATTGACTTAAAAATTGAGCAATTTGAAAAGGGAAAATATGAACACTTTATGCTAAAAGAAATTCACGAACAACCTTCAATGATTCGTAGGATTTTAGCTAATCGAATTAAAGATGGAATTATCAGTTTTAATGAATTTAAAGTGGGTGATGAGAAACTAAAAAAAATTGGCAGAATTCTCATTCAAGCAAGTGGAACGTCACTTATTGCCGGAAAATTAGGCAAAATGTATCTTGAAAATAACAGTCGAATTTATACCGAAGCAGATTTTTCTTCTGAATTTAGGTATCGTAACCCTTTAGTTGAAGGAGATACCATGGTTGTCGGTATTAGCCAATCCGGTGAAACGGCCGATACAATAGCTGGAATTCATGAGGCTAAGTCAAAATTTTTACGAGTTATTTCTTTTGTTAACAACGTAAATTCTTCAATGGCTAGAGAGTCTGATGGAATAATAGATCTATTAGCTGGTCCTGAAATTGGAGTTGCTTCAACAAAGGCATATACTGCACAATTGGTAAATTTATTTTTATTTTCTTTATATTTAGGAAGATTAAACGGAAACTTAAGTGAAACAGAGTTAGAACGAAATTTAAAAGAATTAATGACAATTCCTGAAAAAATAGAAAAAATTTTAAATAATATTGATCCAATAATCAAAATTGCAGAGTTTTTAAAAGATCAAAAAGATACAATTTTTCTGGGTCGAACGTTTAATTATCCAACAAGCCTTGAAGGATCGCTTAAACTAAAAGAAATATCTTATATCCATGCATCAGCATATGCTGCAGGTGAATTTAAACATGGACCAATTGCTCTTGTATCAGAAAATTTACCGGTTATTCTTACGGTTCCAAACAGCGAAATTCGTCCCAAGATACTGTCTAATTTAATGGAAGTAAAGGCCAGGCTAGGTAAAATCATTACTATCGTTACAGAGGGCGATCAGGAAATCATTGATCTTTCCGATTATCACATTACAATTCCAGATATTGAAGAATCTCTTTCCCCTTTACTTGCAATAATTCCTTTACAACTATTAGCTTATTATACTGCATTATTTAAAGGATGTAATGTAGATAAGCCAAGAAATCTTGCTAAATCGGTGACAGTTGAATAAAAAAGTGTAAATGATAAATTCTTTCAATAACCTGAGTTTACAGCAAAAGGAAGATTTAATTCAACCACTATTGGAAAATATCGCAAATAATAACAAAAAAGATATAGCATTTTTTTTTGAACTTTTTTCAGATGATATTTATAATTTTCCAATTAAATATTTTAGTTTTAATGAAGATGATGCCGGAGATTTTTATCTGTATGCATATGAACATCTTAAAAATGGGAAAAAAATTGCCAGTTTCAAGTATAAATCCAAATTTACTACATGGTTTTTTTCAGTTTTGCGAAACCTTGTAATTGACTATCTGAGAAAAAATAAAAATAAATTAAGTTTTTTACCATTTAACAAACTTGATTCAAATGGTAATGCTATTGATTTAGTAGATAATATTCCAGACAACGTTGAGCAAGAAAATTTAAATTATGATGAAGATATTTTAAACAAATTCATAATTAAATTAAATACAATGAAAACATATAACCGTGTATTATTTAAACTTGCATTTATTCACTACATTGATTTAAATGAAGACGAGATTGATTGGTT
>JAOUFY010000057.1 GCA_029857955.1 Spirochaetia bacterium | reverse complement strand
ATTCAGTTGTTGCTTCTCGTAATCTGGAATCGTTGCCCTGAACAGATACGCCTGCCCTGCTTTCGCCATCTTTTGCAAGCTGTGTTATTCCATGATATTCAGTTGTTGCTTCTCGTAATCTGGAATCATTACCCTGAACAGATACGCCTGCCCTGCTTTCGCCATCTTTTGCAAGCTGTGTTATTCCATGATATTCAGTTGTTGCTTCTCGTAATCTGGAATCATTACCCTGAACAGATACGCCTGCCCTGCTTTCGCCATCTTTTGCAAGCTGTGTTATTCCATGATATTCAGTTGTTGCTTCTCGTAATCTGGAATCGTTGCCCTGAATAACGACTCCAGATAAAGTAGAGTTATTTTCTGCTAGTTTAACAAGTCCAGGAAATAGTTCACTGGCATAAATATTTGAAAAATAGTTTTTTTGAGCCTGGTATATTATATTTTGTGGAATTGCATATATATCTATCGATAATATTTTTGAAACATATTCATTTTTTCTAACACGTGCTGGTATAGTTATAATTCTAATGTATCGACTTTTATATAAAGTAAAACCCCATTCATACCAATTATTTTTCGAAACAAAATAATTTTCTTCACTGATTACTCGATTCCATAAAATTTTATCATTTGATAATTCAATTAAAAAATTAACTGGGAAATAATTATTATTCTCATTTATTGATTTTAGTTTGATTCTTGAGATATAAAACTCATGATTTAAATCAATATTTATTATATCTTCTTTCTGATCTGCATGAATTGCAGAAGACCATCCATAATCGTTTCTCCATTCTAATAAATTTTGTGCTACCCATAATCTATCCAAATTTGACGATGTAGAAATTAGTGGATTCGATATATAATTTATTGATCCTTGAATTTTCGTAGAGTCGTTACTTATCGTAAATTCATTTATAATAAGATTGATATATTTGGCTTGTATAAGTGGTAAAGATATTATTAGTTTTCCTGCATTTAAGTGAATATTTATTACGGTAATTTTTTCCCAATTTATTTTATCGTGAGAAGAATATATATTAATAAAATGAAAATTAACCTTTTCAAATTTACTTAAAGTTATTTCATTGAAAATATTATCATTATCAAGAGTAATTTTTATATCAAAATTATGAAGTAATTTTATCTTTTTTAAGTCATATTCAAATTCTATATTATTTATCGTTGCTAAACCGTATTCTGATTCAACACTTAACAATTGTGGCTTTGTTGTGTTTATAATAGATATTTCTTTCATTTTACCTCAATTTCATTTTTTTCTGACATTACAACTATTAAATATTAATTTTGATTCATAAATTTTATTTCAGATTTTACTGAGTGGATGATTTGACTTGATATTAATATTTTTACATTAAATCCAATTTCTTTTGCATATTTTTCAATGTCGTATGTATTTATATTCTCTTTTGATTTAAAATAATAAGTATTATTATAATAATAATAATACTCCAATAGTAGATTGATTTTATCAAATTTATCATTGAGTTTATTTAAAATAATTTTTTCTGTACCAATTTGTTTAATATCTTTAATGTTTTCATTTTGATTATAATTAGTCGATTTGTTGCGATTTTTTAAAATACCTTCTAAATATTGTATATCTCCATTTTTACCTCTTTTGATCGCAATTTTGATTGCTTCGCCTATTTCTAATTCACCATATTTTTCTAACATTGTGTTAATAATATGTTCTTTTGATGAAAACTTATTGTGACCTATTCCAAGAAATTCTTTAAATAATGTTTCAATATTTTTATAAAAGACTTCTTGTTTTTCATTATTCGTATTTATGTTTATATTAATATTGTTTGGGGTGACTTCAGTAATCCCCCGAGGCGGACTTTGGGCATCCCCAGGGGGGGACGATTTTGATCCCCTGAGGGATACTACAGTATCCCTGTATTTATCGAGATCTATTTTGCTGCTTTCATAGTCAAATTTAAAATAATATTTGCTTGATGTTCTGCCATTGCCAGTAATTACATCAATCAAACCGGCATCAATAAGCTCTTTTCTTGCCAATTGTAATGACTTTTTTGTTTTGAACCCAGTCAGTCGCAAAAGTTCATTTGTACCTGGCCATACTGCTTTAAACGATTCATTGCTAAATCGACACAGTACGGGATAGAGTGTTCGAGCGGTTGCAGATAAAGACCCCCATAATCCTGAGTCAATAATATCATGCATAAATTTAAAGAACAAATGATTATTATCCATCAGTTTCCCCTTCGATTTTCCGAAGGGTCCAATATTAGACCTAAGATATGCCTAAAAGCAATCAAAAAGTTGTTGACAAAATGTTGTGATAATGATTATGTCTCATATCCAACAAGTTCCCTTTGGACCCTTCGAGGGTATGGTTGCACATACCCTCTTTTTAAATTCAGTATATATTTTAAATTACATTATGTCGCATATTATCATGGCGGCAAGTGTTTTATATAATCCTTGCATTAAAATTTCATAAAATTATTCTGTATATAGTTTGAATTTACAGCGTTTGGGATAAAATTCTAATTAGAAAGAAACTGGACTAATGACTTTTCAAGGTGTTTTTCTATGTTATTTAATGGGATGTTGATATTTTCAATATTTTTAATATCGATTTCGATTGAAATTTGCTTTTCGTTTACCCACTTTGATTGGATGTGTAACAAAGGATGATTACTTGCAAATATTTTTTTATCTTTTTGCTTAGATATTTCTTTGCTTGAATTTAATTTAACTTCTTTGATGAAATTTTTTGCACTTTTAACTGAAGAAATATTTCCTTTCTGAAAGTTTAAAAGGAATTCATTTTCACGATTGTTTTTAATAGCCTGAGCAAATTGTACAAGCAAATTTCTGCTTTTTATACCTGTTTTAAATGCCTGTAAACGCAAGTTTTCAGGTATATCTGCAATGGATAGGATCTCACTAATATAATTTCTTGATTTACCGATAATTTCAGCCAATTGTTGATCTGTATAAGAAAATAAATCTTTTAATTTCTTATAGGCAAGAGATTCCTCCACAGGGTTAAAGTCTTCTCTTTGTAAGTTTTCAATAACAGCAATTCGAAAAGTGTCAATACTATTTTTATCCAATATTTTACATTCAATTTCTAACCATCCGGCCATTACTGCTGCGCGGTATCTTCTCTCCCCTGCGATAATTTTAAAATTATTGTCTTTGATCTTTGTAACAATAATTGGCTGGAGTAATCCTTCTTCCGTTATTGATTTTGATAACTTTTCAATATTAATATCTTTATTTAAGCGAGGTTGATCTTCTGATGGCGTTATCTGCTGAATTGGAATTTTTCGAATTATACCACTTATATCGTTGCTTAATATACTAGCTGCAATTGATAAATTTTTATTTTTTGATGCCATCGATTACCTCCTTAACAAATGTTAAGTACTCTATCGCTTGTTTCCCGTTAGCATTGTAATCTAATATTGTTCTTTGGGATAAATGACTTTCACCAATTGATACGCCTGTAGATATGGATGTTTTAAATACCGGAAAGTAATTTTGTATAACTGGTAATATGGTTTTTGTTAAAATCGTATTACTTTTAAGCTGGGTAATCAATGCGCCTAGAATTTGTAGTTCTGGATTAATTCTCCTCTTTATACTCTCTATTGTATTTTGCAACCCTTTAATTCCATCAATTGAAAATTTTTCAGCCTGCAACGGGATTATTACATAATTAGACGCCACTAACGCATTTACAGTAAATACGGATAGGCTTGGTGGACAATCAATGATTGCGAAATCATATGATTGTTTTATTTCAGACAAGGCGTCTCTTAATACATAAGGGGCTTCAACATTTAATGAAGATAACTCAACTTCGGCTAAAGCAATATTGGATGGTAATAGTTCTAATCCCGTGTATTTTGTTTTATGGATCAAGTTCGCAATTTTTTCTTTTTGTAAAAATAGTTCTGTTATTGAGGACTTAAGTTTGTTCACATCTAAAAATATACCGGAACTATTTGCTTGCGGGTCTACATCAATTAAAAGAACTTTGTTGTTCTCAAGTGCCAAGCCATGCGCCAAATTTAAAGCTGTGGTCGTTTTGCCCTCTCCACCTTTTTGATTTGCAACAGAAATAATAATCATGCTTTATACCTATTAATAACCAATAATGACTTGTCAACTTTCTTTTTTGAGGAATGTCGGATATCCGACATTCCTCAAAAATCTTGACGTATGATTAAAATTAGTCACGATGACCGCAGTGGAAATTGTCGAAAAAACAGAGGGGTCCCCAATATGGATTTATGTTACAGAATTTTTACAGTGCTTAACCGAGGATGAGCCTATTGTATGGTATTTGATTGTAAGTTTTTCTGGTGTTTATTATAAAATTTGTCCAAATGAATTAACTACACATACTAACAAAATTGAAAAATTAAGCGATGTTGATATTGCTGATCTCGCAATAAAAGAGAGCGACGGGAATATTTTTACAAAAAACACCCATACGATTATACCTATAGAGATACTGGGGAATTCTATTTTCTATGTAATTATAAAAAAAATAAAAATAATGACGGATCTTAACGCTTTTAAATATATATTAGAGTCATTTGTCATTAAAGAATCCAGGGATTTAAACCAGTATCCCAGTTTTTTGCCATTTATACTTTCGTTGGATGATCCTGAGATAGATCGAATAAACAATAAAATTCCAAAATTGGGGGATTATTTTTTTTTAAATGGCCATTATGGTACGGGAAAGCACACGTTTATTAAAAATCATTTAATGTATTGCTATGGAGTTAATCCAAATAAATTCAGTATTCTTAAGTATCCCGAAATAGGGGGAATTCAGAAATTCACAATAAACCAGCTTGAAGTTTTTATTATAGACGAATTAGCATTTTGTACAGAAGTTGATCAAAAAGAGATCCAGATGGTAATTAATGACAAAAAACCAGGTGTGGTATTATTTATATGTTCGGCATATGACCCCATTATACTTTCTTCTCGTGGGGTTATTCAGCAAGAATTAGCTGAATTATGTATAAAGGAAAGAATAATCTTTCCTTCGATACAAAAAAGGTCAGGGTCATTATTTATGACATTATCAAGTTATCTTTTATTTAAAGGATTGAGCGTTCCCGTGTTTTTTACGGAAAATTGGCTAAACAAACAAATTTTTCACAATGGGTTTACAGAAATATTTACACTTCTGCAAGATTATTTTGCGCCACAATCATCACTTCTAAGTACACTTGATCAAGGCAGAAGTATAAGGGAAATTGTTAAAGATATAGAGGTCTTAGCAATCGATTTTGCAGTAAAGGTCGTTGGTAAATCTCAGAATAAAATAGCAAAATATTTGGGAATATCAAGAGGCTCACTTCAGCATAAGCTGAAAAAGTATGATTATTTAAATAAAGAGTGGGAGGAGTAGATGGAAGAATATATAGAAAAAATTACTCCCCAAAATATAGTTGTACGAGTAAATACTCAAAAAAACACATACATGCTATTTAAAAATAATGAATCCATAAGAAATCCACGCAGCAAAACTCAATCTATAGTGCATGAGTTACCTCAAATAATATTCCTGGGGAAGGAGTTTGAAATACGAATGTCGACCTCAGAGAGGATAGGTTTTTTTGAGGTTCACAGCGGGCAAGTGTACATACCGTTTTGGTTAAAAGGTGCGTCGGATGTCCGACATATAAAACTACCTGCTCTCGTCGATTCAGATTTGCTTCCAGTGTATGTATATCATTTTCCAACATTTCACGTAGGTTCAATCCCTGTCTTTGCCAGCGGAATGAATTATTTTGTTGTGGAATCAAGAATTGATCGAGAAATGTTAATTCGTCTAAAAATGAATTTTCCAACATCACGCGTAATAATCTATCGTGGTGAAAAAGACTCATTTATTGATGGTCAGTTCTCTGCCGGTGACGAGCCGGCAAAAATAGGTTCAACTAGAGCAACTGACTTAATTGAATCGGATGACCGCGCGTATCTAGAAAAGAACCCGTCATTTGCCGCGCGGGTACATCTTCGGAGATTACATTTTGAAAAAGTTTATGAGATCCCAGAGCTGTATTTATTAACCAAGGATGATATGGATATTATCTTGGGTTACTTAAGAGTGCTCAGGAAGAAGTCTGACGAACAGAAAGAGATTCGACAAAATATTGGGAAGATTGATGAATTGATTGAATTGTTTATTGTGCTTATCCCAATTTTTACATTTGAAATAAGCGAGGTCGAACGATTGTTTGATGGAGGGATTCCTGTGCAACAGGTACTAATAAAGATTGAGACAATTCTAAAGTGTCAAATCGAACTTAATAAAATTATTCGGGATGATAAAAAACAAAGATTTTATGAGAATGTTATTTCAATGATCGCCCCCTTGATTATTGAGAGGGCATAAGTTTGCACAATTAATACTCGATATGTATATTGTTTATGCAATTTTTGGTTGACAATATATATCGGTGTCTTTTGATTGTTGTGTGATAAAAAAAATTTCTCTGTTGGTTGTTCTTTTTTTTATTTTTAAGGGTAGTCCCGTTAATGCTAATTCATATGCATGGGTTAAAAAAGGCGTCTTGCAATACTCCTCGCAAAAATATGAAAACAACAGTTTGAAAACCTGTAAGAGAACATTATCGGATAAATTGAAAATTGGTGCTATCAGTAGACCGGTAATAAAAAAAATACCTTCCCATGACGATGGTCTTATCAATTCATTGGTGAGTTCCATTAGCAATTCAAAGGTTTATTTGACACAAATTCAAACAGTAAAAATTTTCCCTTCACAAACTTTGAATATAAAAATATCCTTTAGCCTAAATAATGATAGGGGGAGTTTATTTTTACCTAGTATGGTTACAAGCAATCGATTATATTCAGCTTATTTACAGTATAGATCTGCAAGTATAGATACACACTTTTTTAGCTCTCTTGAAAATACGGGTAAAATAGTTAATTCGCTTTTAACCTCTGCAATGTTTAGATCAAATCAATCAAATGTTGGTGTATTGCGACCTAATATTAATCCTATTAAAAGTATTTTCGCTGCTTCATTATATAGTACAGATTATTATGTTATAACTAGATACGATGATTCGAGGTTAAACAGGTCAATTGTTGGAAATTTTTCGTCACAGATTATTTACTCATAAAATATCAAGTATCCTCATATATTATATTTTATTCTTTTTAGTACACATCCATTTTAAAAGTATCCCGTGAACAATGGATATTAACTCTGACTACATTGACTTATCGAAAATTACCTGGATCGCAGTAGATACCGAAACAACGGGAATAAATCCATGGGAATATGAGATTATTGAAATAGGGGCGGTAAAGTTTAATTTAACTTCGGTATTGGATAGATTCCAGGTTATAATAAAGCCAGAGAAAAAGCAAGACCCAAAATCCAGAGCAATCCATAAAATTAGTGATGCTGAAATTTTTAATCATGGAGTCACGCTATCTGAAGCGCTCGATAAATTTTATGAATTTATAGGATCCGATCCATTAGTGTTCCATAATGCCTCTTTTGATGTATCCTTTTTAGCTATATCCTCAGAAAAGGAGAGTATCCGTTTATCTAATAATTATTACTATGACACTTTATACTTACTGAAAACCTATAAACCGGAACTCGAATCATATTCTTTGGAGTACATAAAAAACTATTTAAATCTTTCGGGGCGTAGTCACAGGGCGCTTGCAGATGCCGAGATCACTTCTCATGTTTTCCAATGGATTGTTTCAGAAAATATTTCGAAGTTAAATTCCAAAAAAAAGTATAAGTCATTCTTTCGATATCATCGAAAACTAAAGTCATTCGAAGTTACACTTCCAAGAAATCTGGATAGCATTTTTACCTATTTTAACAAGTATATTCAAACGAAATCATTTTTAAAAATCAGCGAGAACAACTCTTTTGGCAGCTCCGATAAGCACATAAAAATCGTGATACCAATTGAAATAATGATATTTAATCAAAAATTACTTCTTAAATGCAGCGTTTATCCTGGGAGTTACACGTCTCTAATTCCACTGGTAAATACGGTTATACTGGATCCAGACAGGGGACCAATCACTATCGCCAACATATAGGCGCCCTATATTAGTCGCCAATACATTGGCAACAGCCCTCGTGCCATTCTCCCTTCCGCTTTTTTTAACATATTTAGAAAATTACTTTATCCCATACGTTCCTAATTATTTGAGTTGCTATGCAGAAAAAATTATGGCCCATTTTTATTGTCGTTTTCTTAAATATGCTTGGTTTTGGTATCATCATACCCGTGATTAGAGATCTTACGGAAATTCTTGTTAATAACTCCGGTTATAATCCAAATTATTACGCATTTTATGCTGGTATTTTAATGGCATCTTATTCCTTTTTCCAACTCATCTTTTCCCCTATGCTGGGGAGGGCATCTGATTTATATGGGCGGCGAATTATTTTGGTTATCTCTGTAGTAGGCAGCGTAATTAGTTATTTAATGTGGGCAGTTAGCCATTCCTATGTTTTCTTTTTAATCTCCAGAATCATCAGCGGCGTAACCGGCGCGAATTTAAGTGTAGCACAGAGTTACATTGCCGACGTAACAAATGAAAAAGATAGAGCTAAGTACATGGGACTCATGGGCGCAATTTTCGGCATCGGGTTCATACTTGGGCCATTTTTTGGCGGAGTAGCGTCTACGATTGATATTAATCACATTTTCGGTGGAGTGACTATTTTTAATCGCTTCGGCGCGATCGGGATTCTCACCGCAGTTTTGTCTATTATAAATCTAATTTGGATTATATTTGGTCTTCCTGAGTCCCGAACACGATCCGAGATGGCGGGAGAAAGAGGGTCGACCACAGGGAGGCGAGAAGAGAAGGGGGGGCATAGAGTGTTTAAGTTCATGAATGTAAGAATGATTAAAAATAAGCATATCGTGAGATTATTTTTAATCTATTTTATTATGCAGCTTGGTTTTAATCATATCGAGGCCATCCTTTCTTGGGATTTGAAAGACCGCTTTAATATGGATACTCGCGAAACAGGATATTTTTTCGCTTTTATGGGTATTATATTAGCCCTCGTTCAAGGTGGGGTTTACAGAATTCTTTTAAAAAAGTACTCTTTGCTAAAATTAAGCCTTATTGGGACCACCTCTTTACTTTTGGGCTTTTTCTTGATGCCCATTTCTTATCCGTTACTAATGGCTTCATTAACGATAGTGGTATTGGCTTTTGGAATGGGCATAAGCAGTCCTTCAATAATGACCTTAACGTCAATTTACGCCAGTAAAGAAGAGCAGGGGGTAACAATGGGAATGCTTCAATCTTTTGGCTCATTATCTCGAGTGATTGCACCAATTACAGCTACATTGGCCTATGATGTCTTCGCACATTCTGCGCCTTACATCATTTCAGGTGTACTTGCTTTTATCGGATTAATATTAATCCAAAAAGAACGAAAGGAGTCGGGTGATACTAAATGATATATTTATTGCGCACTGTACAATTTGGGCATATTATAGATACCTCACCCTTTACTTTTGACTTTTTCCCTTCTTCTTTAATACGGCCTATTGCCGAAAATGAGAAATCTAATCCTTCCGGAGAATAAGAACCCTTTCCGTACTTGGCAGTACCCTTTAAAATACTGCCACACGCATGACACTTAACTGTAAGGTGAAGTTTTTCTGCCATTTATAACTCCGAATCAAATATTAATTTATAGGGATAATTCTTGTAATCGCCCAGTCTATTATTGATTAAATGTAATCTGATTAATATTGTGTAATAAAGCTGTTCGTCATGCATGTACTTTGACTTCCCTGCATTTTCCGGCCGATAACGAACGAGTGAGTAAATTTGGTCAGTCGTCTTTTTTATTACTGGCAAGTTTTTCCGTAAGCTATTTGCAATATTATTTAAAGTTACATTTATTTTTTCTGTGGAAGCAAACAATGTATTGTTAAATTCATGAAAGTTTAATAGTCCTTTCTGTATTTCCTGTGTATAATTCTGGACAGTTAATCTAATCGTTTTAGGAAATATATCCTTATTAATTAATAACTGATACACCATATTCTTTACACCTTTTAATTTTATAACGATTGCAGATTCTTTGCTATTTTCTGTTTTAAACATATCATTAATATTATTTATCGTAGCTTGAAATGGTTCAACATCGGTTACTTCTATAACCTCGTCTGGTAAGTATGCTTCACTCGAGAAGTAATAAGGTAGTGTAGAGATATCCAGGTAATTAGATCCAAATGAACCTTGACTTTTTAGAGTTACTTTAGTTCCGCTTTTTATTATTTTAAAATCTTTTTTTATTTTTGCATATAAATAATGTTCAGAATAATTACTTTCAATCATTACAACTTCTCCAATCGTGACGCCGCCTTGATAACGAATCTTTATTCCATTTTCAATTCCCTCTAAAAAATTAATCTTAAATTTTATATGATAAAACTGATTTGCGTAAGCGGCTTGCCATGTACCGATATACACAATTCCGATAGAAATTATAAAAATTAATAAAAACCCTATAAATACTGCAATTCTATCCGGTTTTTTAACGTCCGATATAAAATTTATCCAGTTTTTATTTGAATCTTCTATTTTTTTTTCTATATTTTGCATTCAACTAATAACATATTAATTAATTTACACCTGAAATCAACAATTAAATCGTACTTGATCTAATGAGCACGAAAGTATTGTCAGATAAAAAACTAGATATAACTGAAGTTTTTCAAAGTATTCAGGGAGAAGGGCATTACAGCGGAATTCCTTGCAGTTTTATTCGTCTCACTGGCTGTAATTTATTGTGTAAATGGTGTGACACAACATACGCCTATAAAAATGGTGAAAGCCTAGAAATCAATGATATAATTAATGAGATTAATATTTTTAACAATGAACTTGTCGAAATAACCGGAGGAGAGCCTCTGCTTCAAGATAATGTGTATGACCTAATTGATTATTTGCATCAAAATAATAACCGTGTTTTGTTAGAAACCAATGGTTCGCTATTCATCGACAGGGTTCCAGAATACGTTCATATCATTATGGACATCAAAACACCTTCTTCTGGAGGCTATACAGAAGGTTATTTAAAAAATTTACCTATCATAAAAAAAACAGATGAAATTAAAATTGTTATTTCTAACTACAATGATTTTAAATGGGCATTAAATATGTGCTTGGATAATAATTTGTTTGATTATTTTGAAAAACCAATACTAGTTCAACCGGCATTTGGGATATTAAATGAACAAGATCTGGCTGCCTGGATTTTAGATTCTAAAGTTTTTTTTAAACTTGGAATTCAGTTGCATAAATATATTTTTGGCGAACATGTTCGTGGAGTTTAAGTAATGACTATAGAAAAAGATTTTTCATTTGATTCTGCCCATTTCTTGCCAAATACACCGCCAGGTCATAAATGCGGACGACTTCATGGGCATACTTATTTACTTACGGTTGGGATCAAAAGCAATTTGCTCGAAGTAGAGCAGTGGGTAATGGATTTTGGAGATATTAAAAAAGTAGTAAATCCTCTTATAGAGAATCTGGATCATCAACTCTTAAATTCAATTCCAGGACTTGAAAATCCTACTGCCGAAATTATGGCAAAATATATTTATAATATCTTAAAACCAGATCTACCAGAACTACATTATATTAAAGTTCAGGAAACTCCGACTGCACGAAGCATCTACTATGGGGATGAAAAATAAAAGCGCCGTAGTTATTTTTTCCGGCGGTCTGGACTCTACCACTGTTCTTTATTATGCGTTGAATAGTGGTTATAATGTTCATGCTATTTCTTATGAATATGGGCAAAAACATATAATTGAAATTCAACGTGCTAAAAAAATAATTGAACTAAATAAAAATACCCAACATATTATTGTACCAATAAGCGCCAGACTTTTTACAAATTCGGCATTAACTGGACACGGCATCATTCCAAAAGATCGACACGATATAAACCAAGAGTTTATTCCTGTAACTTACGTACCCGCCAGGAATTTGATTTTTCTATCTATTGCCGCAGCTTACGCAGAATCTAATGACATACATGAAATTTTTATCGGAATCAACTCTCAGGATTATTCTGGTTATCCCGACTGTAGAAACGATTTTATTTCATCTTTTGAGACTACCGTTAATCTGGCGACCAAAGCTGGTCGTTCATCTAACGGCATAAGTATCAAGACACCGCTTGCTGATTTAAATAAAAAAGAAATTATACAACTTGGTAAAGATCTGCACGTGCCATTTCACCTAACCTGGTCTTGTTACGATCCGTATACTGACTCAAGTGACCAGCAAAAACCATGTAATCATTGTGATTCATGTCTATTACGTCTAAAAGGGTTTCATGATGCCGGAATAAATGAGTCCGAAATCAGTTAGTTATTTCTGTTAGGGGTAAGCAGGTATCATGTACCTGCGTAAGGGGCAGACTTGCCCCATACTTACAATTAGTATTTTTTCCAAAGTAACTTGTAATTTTAAAAATAAAAATTTTTAATTAATTTTATATTTACGATCATGATATATGTATAAACATGTCTCATAAAGATGGTTGAAAACAATGCAATTTCTTGAAAATCATTTTGAAGTATCGGACTTAATTGAGATCATCAAGTTAGCTCGCTTTGTCGAAAAGTATGAAGTACTTACTGTAAAAAATGAAATTAAAACCGTACAAGGTAATATATTAATTCAAAATGGCCGTAATTTAACAGAAAATCTTGTTAAAAGTCTTCAGGCGAGAACAGATCTTGCTAAAGATATTTTTATTATTCAAAATAGCGAAAATCTTAAAATGTCGATTGTAAATCGCATTCACAAGGAATATCTGAAAAAAATGGATTTATCGGATTATTCATTTTGTGCGTTTTTAATTAATAAAAATCCTCTGGATTTTAGACGAATATTAAGGGGGTCATTAAACAATGGTTTTTTTCTTGGATTTTTAACGGATCTGTTTATGAATAACTATGAAATTCTGCCTCATTTAATCGAAGTTTCATTGACAAGTATCGGATTATTATCCAACACCAAAGACGACGAAATTGATTATTCCGATTATATTAAATTATTTCAAGCATCTATTTTACACGACTTCACACTAACAAAAGACAGGCAATGGCAAAAATCTGATAGTTTTGAAAATGATAACAATCATGATCGTGAATCAGCCATGAGTATTTCTGATAAAAACTTACCACCAGATATTTCTGAGATTATATTAGCCCACAATAAACTGCAAGTTAAATATATCAATAATTCTGAATTAAAATGGTATGGTAGCAAGTTGGAACTTTTAATTGGAATATTAAACCTATCAGAATACTATACTTATATAAAAAGACTGCGTCAGGAAAATCTTGACAATGAAATGGCCATTGTTCTTTATCAACTGTCCTTAATTACAGAAAAGGGTTATTTTCCGCTTCATCTTCTTGGACTGTTTGAAGCATACTTTTCAAAATACTCTAAGATCTTTAAGTACGGGCAACAAATAGGTAAAATTGAAGGGATGTGTGTTAAAGAATCTAAAATTGCAGCAGCTTACCCGAAACCGAGATCTACCCAACTGTTATGTAAAAACAGTACGATCCCTTGTGAACATAGAATTTATAATTTACCACTTAAGGTAGTTACCGATAAAAAAATTGGATCGAGTATATTTGAAGTGCTCACTACTGGCTGGTATGATAAATGTAAGTTTGCAATACATTTGCCGGATCCTCCAGAAATTTAAAGAATTGATGTTGTTTTAGGTACTGAAATAAAATTTCTGGTTTAACCCCCCTTGCCATTTAATAATTAAATTAAATTCATATTACAACTTAACATAAGGTATTTTATGTCACATTTCGGAAATAATTAAATTCAATAATGATGTCTGATTTTTTTATTTTATCAAACACCAAATTAATTTTTCATGATTATTTTCGGAGGACTCAAGAGCTATCAATCCTGTAGGTTGCTTTGCTTTTTTTGCGACGCCATGGTCACCATCAGAGTAACCAAGCATGTCCCCGCAAAGGATTGTTCCAGCAACTTTTACCTGGACAATTCCTGATAACGCGATATATATTCCGGGTTCATCTGAATCAATTAAAATAAAACTTGTATTTTTAGTTAATATACCAACAAGCTGTTGATTTTTATTTTTAATTTTTTCCAATTCACCAGAAGTATTTATTGTTAACAAATCACCCTCTGAAAAAACTTCATTTGAAAATTTGCTCCATTTTACAATGAGAGCTCTCGAACCTGTAATTTGTAAACCGCCTCGAATGTCAACTAACCCTTCAGAATATATTGCCTTTTTTGAGCCAGTTGTTTTTCCTCTTTTTTCCGGTATTGAAATAGCAAACTCTTTTTCTGATAAAAATACTGCAGCATTTTTTTCCCTGCTTACAACGTCTAATCCAACATTAGAATTTGAAAATGCCATTATTGCTTGATTTTTTTCGGCAGAGACTACTAACCCACCATAAATTCCTGCAGCAATGCCTTCTTTATTTTCAATTAAAAATGGATATTCCGCTGTTGATGAAAAATAATTATTAGATAGATCACTACTTGTTTTTTTATTGCTTTTTATATGTAACACTCCAGAATGAGAATTAAAGTCATGTACTTTATCTGCATATTCATGTTGATGAGGTTTTGGGTTGCGATCGTCTGATAACCTCGGATCATCGGATTGCACTATCCGATTTGGTATACTCGCTCCATGATTGGCAAGCAAGACTATTCCATATTTTTCTGCTGTCGCTGGCTGAATTCTTTCATCATTGGATTGAACAACTTTAGAGCTGGAATTTTCCCCATTTCTAGCTAATTGAACACGACCTTTATATTCAGTTGTTGCTTCTCGTAATCTGGAATCGTTACCCTGAACAGATACGCCTGCCCTGCTTTCGCCATCTTTTGCAAGCTGTGTTATTCCATGATATTCAGTTGTTGCTTCTCGTAATCTGGAATCATTACCCTGAACAGATACG
>JAOUFY010000110.1 GCA_029857955.1 Spirochaetia bacterium | reverse complement strand
TATCATTCAAATCAAATACAATGGGTTTATTAATATTTAAAAATTCATAATTAGCAAAAATCAAAGTCGAAACAAATAAAAGCGTGTCTTCATATGCATTGTATAATTTTTCAAATTTTACAGAATGATTTGACTTTTCTGTTCCATTAAGCGTTATAATTCCTGAATATGCGGCAGCAATTGGAAACGGATATTTCATCAGCACCATGTCAGTATCGAGGGTACTTCTGGATAAATCAGGTACCTTTGATTCTTTTTGAAATAACTTGGATAAAGGATTGCCCATCAACAAATAACTGGCCCATGTTAAATCAAAAAAACCAAAATTTTCTTTCGCAAAATTTCTAGCCTTATACAACGAGTAACCGACAGGATAGCCTTGAAAAATATTATCGAAAAACTCAAGAGAAAATTTCAGGGTTTGATGTGTATCTGGAAGTTCCCAGATGGTTCCAATGTAATTTGTCTTACCTGATTTTATAAATGAACTTGCAAAATTTTCATACCAGGATGTCTTATTCTCAATGGATTCCAGATGTCGCCCGCTTACACAGGAATTTGAAAAAATTAAAAGTGGCGCAGCGCCTGATTTTTGTATTTCTCTGGCATGTATAATTTTTTTATCATAAAGCAGCCATCCGTTTTCCTGTGTATCGTTGGTGTAATGCAAATGTCCGCTATAATGAATGATATCTTTTCCGACAATATCATTTAATAAAGATAGTTTAGTAATGTGTTTACCTGAAATTAATTCAAGCTGAAGCTTTTTTTCAGGAAAATTAATATTTAAGTGCTCAAATAATTCCTCGCCTTCCCTTCTTGCCCATTCCAAATCCTCAGTTGGATCAGCAATGATCAGCATACTTAACTTGTCTTTCGCTATATACTCCATTGATGATGTCTGACTTCCCTTGATACTTTTTCCGATATAAAACTTCTCCCATAAAAAGTGTTTACCATTTGATAAAATTTCAAGCGGAATTGACGCAAGCGCTGGATCTATATGAAAGTAAATGTATTCATCGCTTTTATCACGAAAATAATCCTGCAATGCGGCTGGAAAAAATTGACGATAAAAAGTTTCACCGATTTGATGAAGTCTTCTCTTAACATCCATATGACGAAACGCCGATAAATCCTGTTCTCCGGTAGTTGCAATGGATCTCGAAATCTGAGCAATGTTTATCAGTTCTTTTAAATATTCTTGAATTAAATCATCGTCAGTTATCGATAATAAACTGTTATTTTCTGATATTACCTGCTGACCTACCTCATTTCGGATGATGTTAAATACGTTGGTATTGCCAACTCTGTCTACAATTATCGTTGTGAACATATGTTAAAACCTATTATGATTATCGTCACACAATACATCATTCGTGAAAAAACCATCAAATACAGCCCAAAAAGAAATTAATTGTTTATAAGGACCTTGCATACGGGCCGATAACCCAGGCAATTTATTTTAACTTCGGTACATTTCTTTAATTAAACTTTTATACTTTTCTGTAACTACAAATCTTTTAACTTTAAAGGTATTGCTCATTTCATCGCCAACCTCAAAAGCCTTGCCCAACAGCTTAAATTTACCTACACGTTCATAAGCCTTAAAGCCCTGAGATGCGCTATTTAATCTTTGGATTTCTTTATTAATTAAACTGTAAACCAGAGAACCTTCATCTCGATTTTCAATGTCTGTTAACGGAAGGTTATTGCTATGGCAATGTTCTTTTAGCGCATCTTCATTAACGACAATCAAAGCTCCGATATTTTTTTCATCCTGTCCGACAAGCATGATTTGATCGATAAAAGGACTTTCCATAATTTTAGCTTCGATTGGAACAGGCTCAACATTTTCGCCGCCTCTTAAAACTATGGTATCTTTTGATCGCCCGACAATACTGATTTCGCCATTTAAGGTAATTCGCACCAGATCGCCCGTATTAAACCATTTTTGGGAATCAAGAACCTCTGCTGTTTTTACAGGATCTTTATAATAGCCCATCATGACCTGAGGCCCCTTTACAAACAAAGTACCCTTGGCTCCTGTTTCACCGGTAACATCGACTCCATCAAGACTCACCAGTTTCATTTGCGTCATCGGAGCAGGCGGCCCAACCGTACCTGGAACGATATTTCCAGGCAGTCGAACGGCCAATACAGGCGAAGTTTCCGTTAATCCATACCCTTCGTAAATATTAATACCAACAGCGGCAAAAAATTCATCAATATAGGCAGGTAAAGCGCCCCCGCCAGAAATGGAACCTCGAAGTTTTCCGCCTGTAGCTGCGATAATTTTTTTAAAAACAAGAAAATGTCCAAGAACTTTCAAGGGTGAAAGAAAACCAATAATGATAAAACAAATCCATCGAATAAAATGATCGATATAGGAATTAAGCGGTTTAAAGCGCCGATTTTGACCAAGAAAGATCTTCATGCATCGAAAGTGAATCAGAGAAACAACTTTGAAAAAATTAAAAATTTTTTCTTTTCCGCCTTTTTTAACGCTAACCATGACTTTATTGTAAATCCCCTCCCAGACGCGAGGAACTGCAGGAACATAGGTGGGTTTAAATTGTTTCATGTCCTCGCCCATGTTTTTAATGTCAGTGTAAAAAATAGAAGCTCCTGCTTCAAAAAAAATGTATTCCAGAACACGGCCAAAAACATGCCACGGGGGAAGAAGCGTCAACATACGATCCGCGCTGTCAAGATCAAACGGATGTGGTAATAAATTTATCTGTGAAGTTAAATTCGTCTGACTCAACATAACACCTTTTGGTTTTCCTGTTGTACCAGATGTATATATTATCGCGGCAAGGCTGTCGCGATCGATCAGTTTATGTCTGGAATGAATTTCATTTGTAATATCCGGATTTTTTCGAAGAAGAGATTCTCCTTTTTTTAAAAGATCATCAAGAGTAAATACACGTGTTGATTTCTTCGTATTTAGCGACAAATCTCCAGTCTCGCCTTGAAGAACCAGATACTTGACTACTTTATATTTCTTGTTTTTTTTAAGCGACGATTCAATTTTTTCAATTTGATCAGCGTGATGAACCATAACCAGAGAGGCCTCGCTGTGTGTTACAATGTAGGCCAGTTCATCGCCGGTTGAATCTGTACCACGGGGTACATCCACTGCCCCGATATTTTGAATAGAAAGATTACCTAAAATCCAGTAATACGAAACATCGGCAAAAAGAGCAACTTTATCACCGGATTTAATCCCCAGGTCGATCAACGCAATAGAAAATCGTTTTACCCTTTCAGCCATATCGGCATACGTTACAGATTTTATTTCTTTATTTTCACGCCATAGATAAGCCGTTTTTTGCGGAAATCTGCGAAAGGTTGAATGAATAACATCGACAAGAGTTCTATACATAATTTATATTATAAGTTAATCAAACTTTGGAACACTGTGTCAATTTATTATTCATTAAAAGGTGGCTTTTGAATTGGGAGCGGCTACTTTTTAGTAAATCATACGACTAAGTCAAAGGCATTTTCCCCATTTAGAAAAGTTCGGTATTTCATATTGTCCCAGAATTCAGCCCAGCGACCTTCGAAGTATTTGCATCTTAAC
>JAOUFY010000109.1 GCA_029857955.1 Spirochaetia bacterium | reverse complement strand
TGTCCATTATGTCTTTGGGAAGTTTTGATTCTTCTTTTAAGGGTTTCATGCGACCAATATCAAATTCTTCGACTGTATATAACGCACTATTTTCTTACTAAAAAGTAGCCGCTCCCAATTAAGATAGATATAAAAATAGAATAGTTGCCAGATTGTTTCAAAAAAAATTTATGGTTTACCAAAGTTTGAAATTAGATGATGAATTTAGTTATTCTTTATTTAAATTTAAACAGATTGGAAAACAAGAATATTTTTATATGCGTACAGGGGTAATAATTAAAAGGACGAGGTGAAAAAATGCAAATTCAATGGACTTCCCAATATAATTTGGGAATAACAATGATCGACGATCAACACAAATGGCTGGTAGATCTTTACAACAAGATTGACAATGCCAAAAGCAGGAATCAGCCTGCTGAGATTCTGGGAACATATATGAAAGGGTTGATACACTACACCCGATTTCATTTCAATGCCGAAGAAAATGAGCTAAAAAGAATCGATTACAAGCAATTTGTAGAACACAAAGCTTCTCACGAAAAATTCATTACAAAAATCAATGAATTTTTAAATGAATTTAGTCAGGGCAATGAAGATGTGGTTCAATACGTTCTTGATTTCCTGAAAAACTGGCTTTTAAATCATATCATGCACGAAGATAAAAAATATGTGCCCTTTATGAAAACATCAAGCAATTCAATGGCGTTTCAAGCGGCAGCGCGACCATTACAAACAACCATATAAATAAAAAAAATTAAAATTGCAGAAGAGATTGCGGCAGAATGACCCGCAGTCTCTGCTTTTTATTTGAGTAGTCTTAAAATTATTTCAGGAGTAAAAATGAAGCATTTATCGTTAAAAATGAAATTGGGTTTGCTGGTAGGAGTCGCTGTGCTTGCGCTTCTGTCTGTTGCCGGTGCAGGTCTTATGGCGGCGCATACCGGCGTAGTTGCGGTAGAAGAAATTGGAAGCGTCAGGTTGCCATCGGTATTGGGACTGGAAATTGTCAATGAAGGGCAGACGGCTATTCGCGTCGTAAACCTCGAAACCTCGCTGTATGAAAATGACTACAATGCGCGCGAGAAATTTGCAAAGCTGGTAGACAAGAAAAAAGAAGTATGGGAGCGCATTGACAAGGGCTGGAAGATTTACGAACCGCTGCCCCAGACCGATGAAGAAGTAATTTTGTGGAAGCAATTTGTGATTGACTGGAATGTCTGGAAAGAATACGATTCAAGGCTTACTGAAACAGAAATTGCTCTCTCAAAAAACAATAGCGTAGCCGGCCAAAAAGAACTATTTGTAAAATATTTTAAACTAATCGAAGAAGCCGCTTCGTCGTTCAGCGCTGCCGAAAAATCTCTGGATAAGGTGGTTGATCTCAATGTGGGCGTTGCAGATTCTGAAAACAAAAAATCGCATACTGCCATGGCTGCCATTCAAACCATTGTCTGGTTGGTATCTGTTCTATCTTTGATTGCGATTGTCGTATTTGGTATTTTTATTATAAAAGGCATTCTTGGACCCATTCAACAGGCTGTAGGCGTTGCCAATGAGCTGGGCAATGGAAATCTCATGGTTGACATTGACATTGCCAGTAAAGACGAAATGGGTCTTCTTCTATTATCGATAAAAAACATGGTAGAGAATTTAAAAAAAGTAATCTTTAACGTACTTGGTTCTGCTGAAGCCATTTTAAGCGCGGCGCAGCAGCTGAGTTCTACCGCGCAAAATATGAGCCAGGGAGCTAACGAGCAGGCAGCCAGCGTAGAAGAAACCAGCTCCTCCATTGAAGAAATGTCGGCGAGCATTACTCAAAACGCTGAAAATGCAAAAGTAACCCAGGGTATTTCAAATAAGGCATCTTCTGATGCACAGGAAGGCGGCAAGGCTGTTATGGATACGGTGGCAGCCATGAACCAGATATCCGAAAAAATTGGTCTTATAGAAGATATTGCGTATAACACCAATCTTCTGGCTTTAAATGCGGCCATTGAAGCCGCGCGTGCAGGCGAGCATGGCAAGGGTTTTGCTGTGGTTGCTTCTGAGGTACGAAAGCTTGCAGAGAGAAGTCAGGTTGCCGCTAAAGAAATCAGCGAACTTGCGGTGAGTAGCGTCAATATTGCAGACAGGGCTGGTCAAATGCTGCAATTGATTATTCCCACTATTAAAAAAACTTCCGATCTAGTAGAAGAGATTGCTGCTTCATCCAACCAGCAATCGAGCACTGTCAACCAAATTAACACAGCCATGGCGCAGCTTGATTCTGTTACCAATCAAAATGCATCGGGAGCAGAGGAGCTTGCTGCCACCGCCGAAGAGTTGTCTGGTTCGGTAGAATCTCTGCGCGATCTGGTAAGTTTTTTCAAGGTGGGAGATCTGGCAGTTTCGAAAAGCTTAAATCATGGCGGCAAGGGTTAAAATTTATATTTTTTAAAGGATCAGTCCAAAGTAATAAAGAAATCCTTAATTGAATTGTGTCGCAGCGTTTGTGTATGTGATGATTTGAATAGAATAAACCAGCCTTTGGAACATTTAACTTAGAGAGCGTCCCAAAACCCATCCATGTATTTTGTGACGCACGCTTAGCCATGATTTATCACGATTCGCCTTTTGAGACTGTAGAAGAAGTCCATTTTGAAATTTTCAGTTAAAGTTATACGAGGTTACATGAAGTTACACGAGCTTTTTTCACCTTTGAAACCACTTTTTCTACACCCTCGTTGCAGTTGGTAGGCTATGTCTGCGTAATGGAGCAAATTTATCCGAATGATTTAAGCATGATTGCGACAATATAGCAAATAAAATGGATTTCGCAGTTCATGTGTGAGCGCAACAGCTTTTGTAAAAAAATAGATACCAGGGGCTGTCTAAAAAGTTTCACCGCAAAGGCGCGAAGGGCGCAAAGTAAAGAAATAAAGGGATTTTTCTTATCATTTTCTTTAATTCCTTTGCGTTCTTTGCGGTTCAAATTTTGACTTATTAGACAACCCTATGGAAGTGTTTTATAGATAAAAATTGACAGTATAATGAATGATCTAATTCTGGATTTGTAAATGCGTAAGATCATTACAGTATTTCTGGTGATTGGAAACATATTAACGTTCCAATTTTACAATGCCACACAACACCATCGTGATAATTTTGCATTATGCGGAAGCTCAATTAATGAAGCCAGCGATAAAAATCTTGAAGAAGATGAAATGGTTTCAGTTATTAAGCTCAATCAATCAAAAAATTTATTAAAAGAAGTGAAGTCCGAATTTAATGATCATTTAATGAACTTATCTATGGATGTAGAGCTAAAATGTTATTATATCGATTCTTGTTTACTTTCAATGGAAGAGATTAAAGTAGATGATCTGTTCCTGAGTTCTATATTTAAACCGCCTAAAGCATAAATCTTCAAACAATTTCTACAAATGGATAGTGATATACATTTGGACATTAGAAATAAATTTCTAATGTATGAAAGCACCTCGTGTGCTAAAGATTTTCATTTGTACATCCTTGTACATGAAAACCACAAGCACCTCGTGTGCTAAAGATTTTCATTTGTACATCCTTGTACATGGAAATCACAAGCACCTCGTGTGCT